>NZ_JBIWNX010000015.1:47356-169417 GCF_044767415.1 Nocardioides sp. NPDC101246 | reverse complement strand
AATCTTTTCTCGATCTGGTCCGGAGTCCAGGACCGCGAAGCGGCCGGCGAAGCCGGCGCCCGAAGGGCGTCCTTGACGCCGGCCCAGATCGAGAACACCCTCAAAGCAAGGGTCGGCGGCCCCCGGCCCCCCGAAGAAACAGTCCCCGACAACCGCCAGAACGAACTCAACAAGGTCGAAACACCCCGACCAGACCCCGAACCTGACCGTGTTGGTCTCGACACGCTCGCTGGCGCTCGCGGCTCGACCAGCGGGGGCGGCGGGTCGATCAGCGAGGGGCTCGACCAGCGAGGGGCTCGACCAGCGAGGGGCTCGACCAGCGAGGGCCTCGACCAGCGAGGGCCTCGACCAGCGAGGGCCTCGACCAGCGAGGGCCTCGAGATGTGAAGCGAACCACATAGGACGCTCACAGCCTCACCGAAAGGCTCGCACAGACCCGCGCTCGACCGTGGTCAGCATGACCCAACTCATCGACCCTCCCACGGCGAGATCGGCGCCAGAGCCGACACCGGCGGCGAAACCACGATGGCGCCCGGAGCGCGCGTCGCTGATCATTCTGCTGACGATCACAGCCGTGGCGTACCTGTGGACGCTGTCCGAGTCCGGATACGCCAACCAGTATTACTCCGCCGCCGCACAGGCCGGCGGTGAGAGCTGGAAGGCGTGGTTCTTCGGGGCGCTCGATGCGAGCAGCTCGATCACGGTGGACAAGCCGCCGGCGTCGCTGTGGGTGATGGGCCTGTCCGTACGCCTCTTCGGGCTGTCCTCGTGGAGCATCCTGGTTCCGCAGGCCCTGATGGGCGTGGCCACGGTCGGCCTCGTCCACGCGATGGTGAAGAAGGTCGCGCCGTGGCAGGCGGCGATCGCGGCGGGAGCGTTCACGGCGCTGACCCCGGCGGCGGCACTGATGTTCCGGTTCAACAACCCGGACGCGCTGCTGCTCCTGCTGCTGGTGAGTGCCGGGTTCTCGACGCTCAAGGCGATCGAGACCGGCAAGGCGCGGTGGATGGTGCTGGCCGGTGCGCTGCTCGGTTTCGGGTTCCTGACCAAGATGCTGCAGGCGTTCCTGATCATCCCGGCGATCGCGGTCGTCTACCTGATCGCCGGCAAGGGCTCGTTCGGCAGGAGGATGGCGCACGGCATCGCCTGCTTCGTCGCCATGGTCGTGAGTGCCGGCTGGTACATCGCGATCGTCGAGCTCATCCCGGAGTCCTGGCGCCCCTACATCGACGGCTCGACCGGCAACTCGCTCCTCGAGCTGACCCTCGGCTACAACGGGGTCGGCCGGCTCAACGGCGGCGACTACGGCGGCCTCGGCAACGCAGGCTTCTCCAGCGCCGCCGGGATCCTGCGCCTCTTCCAGGGCGTCTCCGGCGGGATGGTCTCCTGGCTGCTCCCCGCGGCACTGCTCTTCCTCGTCACCGGACTGATCGCGCTGCGCCGGGCGCCGCGTACGGACCTGACCCGTGCCGCCCTGATGCTCAGCGGGGCCACGATGCTCGTCACCGGCATGGTCTTCTCCTTCATGGAGGGCATCTACCACGACTACTACGTGGTCGCTCTGGCCCCGTGGATCGCCATCACCGCGGTCGTCGGCGCCATGATCATGTGGCGCGACCGGGACGGCCTCTTCGCCCGGATCACCCTGGCGGTCGCGATGGCCGGCAGCGCCGTGTGGGGCTGGGTGCTGCTCGGGCAGTCGGGCGAGCAGCCGTACGGGGCGCTGCGCTGGCCCGTCCTGATCATCGGTCTCGGCGTTGCTGCCGCCTTCGTCTTCGCGGACAGGCTCACCCGCCGAGCCGCGGCGGCGGTCCTCGCGGCGGCAGCCGTCACCCTGGGTGTCGGGCCCGCGGCGTACGCGATCCAGACGATCGGCACCGCTCACACCGGCTCGATCGTGACGGCCGGGCCGTACGAGGGCGGCGGCATGGGCGGGATGGGCGGTGGTCGTCCCGGTGGTGCCGGCGGCGGTCCAGGCGGTCAGGTCCAGAACGGCACCCCGCCGACCGGCCAGATGCCCGGCGGAACCACAGGCGGCACCACCGGCCAGGCCCCGCAGATGCCCGGCGGGAACGGTGGCGGCAACGGTGGCGGTCCCGGCGGTGGTCGCGGCGGAATGATGGGCGGCGGCGAGGTCGACGAGGAGCTCGCCGAGGCGGTGAGCACGAACGCCGGCAACTACACCTGGGTGGCCGCGACGATCGGCTCCCAGACCGCGGCCGGCCTCCAGCTCGAGACCGGCGAGGCCGTGATGGCGATCGGCGGCTTCAACGGCACCTCGAACAGCATCACGCTCGAGCAGTTCCAGGAGTACGTCGCCAACGGCGAGATCCACTACTTCATCGCCGGCGGCGGGATGGGCGGCATGAGAGGCGGCACCAGCGACGAGACCTCCAGCGCCTCCGAGATCAGCGCCTGGGTGACGGAGAACTTCACCCAGACCACGATCGGCAGCTCCACGGTCTACGACCTGACCGAGGAGGCGGAATGACCGCGGGAACGGCACTCTCCAGCGGGATGTGGGTGGTCGACGAGAAGCGGCTGCTGACGGCGATCGACCTGGTGATCCCGGTCCACAACGAGGAGAAGGGCCTGGAGGAGTCCGTACGCCACCTCGACGGCTACCTGCGCACACTGCCCTACTCCACGACGATCACGATCGCCGACAACGCCAGCACCGACGACACCTGGGAGATCGCGGAGCGGCTCGCGACCGAGATCACCCGGGTCCGTGCGATCCATCTCGACGAGAAGGGCCGGGGAAGAGCGCTCAAGGCCGCCTGGTCCACGTCCCGGGCGGAGGTGGTCGGCTACATGGACGTCGATCTCTCCACCGACCTGCGTGCCCTGCCGCCACTGCTCGCCCCGCTGGTCTCGGGCCACTCCGATGTCGCGATCGGGTCGCGGCTGGCCCGTGGCAGCCGGATCGAGCGGGGTCCGAAGCGGGACTTCCTGTCCAAGGGCTACAACCTGCTGCTGCGCGGCGTCCTCTCCGCGGAGTTCACCGATGCCCAGTGCGGCTTCAAGGCGATCCGCCGCGACGTGGCCGAGAAGCTGCTGCCGCTGGTCGAGGACGACAGCTGGTTCTTCGACACCGAGCTGCTCGTCCTGGCCTCCGAGGCCGGGCTGCGCGTGCACGAGGTGCCGGTGGACTGGGTCGACGACCCGGACTCGCGCGTGGACATCGTCAAGACCGTCAAGGAGGACCTGGCCGGCATCAGGAGACTGCTGTTCGGGCTGGTCAGCGGGCGGATCGACCTCAGCGGCGTACGCCCTCCCGGGCCCGTCCGGAGCCCGAGCCTGGCGGCTCAGGTGATCCGGTTCGGCGCGATCGGGGTGTTGAGCACGCTGGCGTACCTGCTCCTCTACGTCCTGCTCCGCACCACCGTCGGCGCGCAGGCGGCGAACCTGGTCGCGCTCCTGGTGACCGCGGTCGCCAACACCGCGGCCAACCGCCGGCTGACCTTCGGGATCACCGTGCGACAGGGCGCGGTCAAGCATCACGTGGCCGGGCTGGCCGCCTTCGGGGTCGGGCTCGCGCTGACCTCGGGATCGCTCGCGCTCCTCCACCTCGCCGCGCCCACCCCGGCCCGGGCGGTCGAGATCGTGGCCCTGGTGGCCGCCAACGCCGCGGCCACGCTGATCCGCTTCATCGCGCTCAGGTGGGTGATGAGCCCTCGCTCGTGAGCCGCTGGGTGCCGATGACGCGGAGCAGCTCGAGCTTCTCGGCGGCATCGGTGCCCTCGGCCGGGAAGTAGGCGAGCAGCTTCACCTCGGCCTCCTCGGTGAGCAGCACCTCGCAGCGTACGGTGACTTCGCCGACCTCCGGATGGCGGAACGTCTTCAGGTCGGCCCGCCGCACCGCTACCTCGTGCCGCTCCCACAGCCCCCGGAACTCCTCGCTCGCCTCGAGCAGGTCGTGCACGAGCGAGGTGATGTCGGGATCGCCGGCCCTGCGGGCGTACGTCGCACGCAGATCCATCACGTGGTTGGCGGAGAGCCGGTCCCAGTCCTCGGGCGGTGCGGGCCGCAGGTCGGGCGCGGTGAACCAGTGCCACACGACGTTGCGACCGCGGCCGGGTCGGTCGGGCAGGGGCGGCATCAGGGCGGTGGCGAGCTGGTTGCGCCACGCGATCTCGCCGGTGTCGGTGCAGATGATGACGGGGATGTCGGTCAGCCTGCGGGCCAGCGCGATCAGCCCCGGCCGGACGTAGCCGCCGGCACGCCGGGCGGGCGGTGTCATCCCGGCGAGGTAGAAGAGATGGTCGCGCTCGTCGAGATCGCACTGCAGCGCCCGTGCGATCGCGGAGAGCACCGACTCCGACGGCGCAGACCCACGCGCCTGCTCCAGCCGGGTGTAGTGGTCGGTCGAGACGCCGGCGAGCGAGGCGACCTCCTCCCGACGGAGTCCGGGCGTACGCCGCCGCAACCCGTCCGGGAGGCCGACATCGGAGGGCCGGAGCAGCTCCCGGCGTCGGCGCAGGAAGTCGGCGAGCTCATGGCGGTCGATCACACGCTCCATGATCCGTCGGTCGTGCCCGGTTATCCAGGGAGAGGCTCTCCCCGGATCTGCAGTGCCTTCCGGGCGCACGCCGCACGCCGCACGCTGGATCGCATGACGACTTCCAACAGGATCCAGTTCAGCAGCCGGCAGCTCGGCAAGACCGGCCCCACCGTCACCTCCCCCGCGCTGGGTGGGATGAGTCTCTCCGGCGTCTACGGCGCTGTCGACGACGACGAGGGCGTACGCGTCATCCACGCCTATCTCGACGCCGGCGGCACCCTGATCGACACCGGCGACTTCTACGGCGCCGGCCACAACGAGATGCTGATCGCCCGGGCGCTGCGCGAGCGTGACCGCGACGACGCGGTGCTCTCGGTGAAGTTCGGCGCGCTGATCACGCCTGCCGGGATGCCGGTCGGCTTCGACGGCCGCCCCGAGGCGGTCCGGTCCTTCCTGACCTACTCCCTCCAGCGGCTCGGCACCGACCACATCGACATCTACCGACCTGCCCGCGTCGACCCGCAGGTCCCGATCGAGGAGACGGTCGGCGCGGTCCAGGAGCTGGTGGAGGCGGGATACGTACGCCACATCGGACTCAGCGAGGTCAGCGCCGACACCATCCGGCGCGCCGCCGCGGTGGCCCCGATCAGCGACCTCCAGATCGAGTACTCCCTGCTCAGCCGGGGGATCGAGACCAACGGCATCCTCGACACCTGCCGCGAGCTGGGCATCGGCATCACCGCGTACAGCGTCCTCGGCCGTGGGCTGATCGGCGGAAGCGGTGCGCTCGGCGGCTCCCTCGCGCACATGCCGCGCTTCCAGGGCGACAACCTCGACCACAACCGCGCCCTGCTCGTCACCCTGGAGGAGCTCGCCACGGCCAAGGGCATCACCCTGGCCCAGCTCGCGATCGCCTGGGTCGCCGCCCGCGGAGAGCACATCGTCCCCGTCATCGGCTCCCGCCGGGTCAGCCAGGTCGAGTCGATGGTCGGTGCCAACGCCGTCACCCTCGACGAGGCCGACCTGGCCCGGATCGACGCCGCCGTGCCCGTCGGCGCCGCCCGCGGCGACCGCTACCCGACCCAGTTCATGGGACAGCTCGACAGTGAGCGCCCGGCCGCCGGCTGACGGGCCGGTCAGCCGGCGGGATCCGTCGCGCGCCAGCGCAGCGGATCCTCCTCGGACTCCTCGACGACGTGCGCGGCGAGGCCGACCGTACGACCGACCTGGAAGAACACCTCCGCGGCGGTATCGGGCAGCTCGCAGGTGACGACGAACGCCGCGAGCGCCCCGTCGATGCTCGGCAGGCGGCCGGTGCGGGAGGCGATCTCGCCCAGATGCGCCAGGGGCGACGCGGAGCCGTCGACGAGCGCGAGACGGGCGAGGACCGCATCGGCCCGCGGGTCGCCGTCGGGGTGGCGCCAGTGCCCGAAGCCGGTCACCGGGCGCCTCGGGTCTGCCGGCGGGCCGTCCCGCAGCACCGTGATTGCGGACGGGCCGATGCCGCCGTGCAGTTGCCCGGAGAGCGCGGCGTACCCGGCAACCAGGCAGTCGTGCGCCGAGGCCCGGGCCGAGGCCGCGACCCTGGCCGCGACCACCGAGGCCGCCAGGCCGTGGTCGAGGAGTGCGACCAGCGTGGTGTTGAGGGTGGCCACCTCACGTGGACTCCCCGGGCGTCCGGCGACGGCGGCGAAGACCGTGTCGGGGACCGGCCGGCCCGGCTCCGCCCGGCCACCGAGAGCGACCGGGACGGCGCCGAGCAGCCCCTTGGCGACGCCGGCAGCGGCGGCGGGCTCGACCCGATCGCCGTGCGACCCCGCCCACTGGGCGAGGGCGGGGAGCCGGCGGTTGAGCGGTAGCAGGGTCAGGTGCTCCGGCACGTCGACGGTGATCTCAGGAGCCGGCCCCAGGACGAGTTCGACCACTTCGTCCCACGGCTCGTCGGCCAGGTCGGCCAGCGGTACGCCGCGCAGGAACAGCTCTCCCTCGCGTACCTCGCTCACGCTCGAGCGGACCGAACGCATCGGCAGCACGCCGAGCGGGGAGCCGGGATGGTGACGCGTGCTGGCCAGCGCGTCGATCTCGGCCCGATCGAACAGGCTCTCGCCACCGGCGCGACGCCGGGTGAGCAGGCGCCGGCTGACATAGGTGTAGAGCGTCGTGCGCTTCACGCCCAGCCGCTGAGCGGCTTCTCTGGTGGTGATCCATTCGGTCACGACGACACTCTCGCCCACGCATCGGCTCCGGCGCCATGTCGACTCGATCGACATCGCGTCGCCCGAGTCCGGCGGGGCACGGTGGGCTCTCGACCCGATCCCGGAGGAGACGCCATGCTGCCGCTCAACGACCTCACCGACATCCGAGGGAGCTATCGGCTCCACGCCGTCGAGATGTCGACCTCGCCGTGCTTCCAGGCCTGGGCGGAAGGCGTCGCCGAAGACCCCGAGGCCCTCCGCGTGCTGGGCGAGCTGCCCACCCTGAAGCAGCAGGCCAACCTTGTCTTCGCGGCGGCCCGCTGGCACGGTCTGGAGCCGGGTCCGTACGCGGACCTGCGGGCGCTGCTGCTCGGACCCGAGTGGCCGGCGGTGCGCGAGACGATCCTCGAGCGGCGTACCCAGACCAACGAGGTCGCCCGGATGACCGCCCTGGCCCCGGCGCTGGCGATGCTCGGCGAGGAGCCCCTCGCGCTCGTCGAGCTCGGAGCCAGCGCGGGCCTGTGCCTCTACCCGGATCGCTACGACTACGTCTGGACGGGCGCGGGCGAGCTCCGTGGGTCGGGAGGACCGACGCTCCGGATCCCTGCGGTCGGACCCGTCCCGATCCCCGCGGGACCGCTCCGCATCGCCACCCGCGTCGGGATCGACCTCAACCCGCTCGACGTCGCCGACGAGGACGACATGGCCTGGCTCCTCGCCCTGATCTGGCCGGGCCAGGACGAGCGGCGCGACCGACTCTCCGCGGCGATCGAGGTGGCCAGGGCCGAACCGCCGCAGCTCCTTGCCGGCGACATGCTCGACCGGCTCGACGATGCGCTCGAGATCGCCGCCGCCTCCGGTGGGACGCCGGTGGTCCACCACAGTGCGGCGGTCGCCTACCTCGAGGACAGCGACCGCCGCCGCCTCGAGACCCGGATGCGTACGTTGGTGGCGGCCGGAACGTGCCACTGGATCAGCCTCGAGGGCCCGAGCGTGATCCCTTCGCTCGCCGCCACCGCGTCCTCGCCCACCGTCCCTCACCCCGGTCATCGCTTCTGCCTGGCCGTCGACGGACGCGCTGTCGCCTGGTTCCAGGGCCACGGCTCGGCGCTCGAGTGGGTCTCACCGTGAGACCGTGAGGAAGACCACATGTCTTGGACCGATACAACCGGCCAACCCTGGTGTCCACCTGCTGATCTGCCCTACCGTTACCGGCCGGTAACCAGCACGGTGGGGTTCCGGACCGGTGCCGGTCATGAATCGGTCACGCGCTGATCGGCTGACCGGGATCCCACCATGCTGGAGACTGAAGACACTGCGCTGCTAGACCAAGGAGTCGAGGATGCTCATCGGAGTGACCCGAGAGACGAAGCCCGGGGAGACCCGGGTGGCGGCCACCCCCGCGACCGTCAAACAACTGACCGGTCTGGGCTATGACGTCGTCATCGAGGGTGGAGCCGGCGAGGCGTCCAGCTTCAAGGACGAGGCGTACGCCGAGGCAGGCGGCCGCATCGGCACCGACGCCGACGCGTGGGGTGCTGACCTGGTCTTCCGGGTCAACGCGCCCTCCGTCGGCGAGGTCGAGCTGCTGAAGAGCGGCGCCACCCTGGTCGCCCCGCTGGCACCGGCACAGAGCGCCGAGCTCCTCGACGCCCTGGCCGCCCGCAAGGTCGACGCCTTCGCGATGGACGCGGTGCCGCGCATCTCGCGCGCCCAGTCCATGGACATCCTCTCCAGCCAGGCCAACATCGCGGGCTACCGCGCCGTGGTCGAGGCGGCTCACCACTTCGGCCGCTTCTTCACCGGCCAGGTGACCGCGGCGGGCAAGGTGCCACCGGCGAAGGTGCTGGTGGCCGGTGCCGGTGTGGCCGGTCTGGCCGCCATCGGTGCGGCGAGCTCGCTGGGCGCGATCGTGCGGGCGACCGACCCTCGCCCGGAGGTCGCCGACCAGGTCAAGTCGCTCGGCGGTGAATACCTGAAGGTGGAGGTCGAGGTCGAGAAGTCGACCGACGGCTACGCGAAGGCGACCTCGGAGGCCTACGACCAGCGCGCCGCGGAGATCTACTCCGAGCAGGCCGAGGACGTCGACATCATCGTGACGACCGCGCTGATCCCGGGCCGTCCGGCGCCGAAGCTGATCACCGCGGCGGACGTGGCCTCCATGAAGTCCGGCTCGGTCATCGTCGACATGGCGGCCGCGATGGGCGGCAACGTGGAGGGCACCGTCAAGGACGAGGTCGTCATCACGCCCAACGGCGTCACGATCATCGGCTACACCGACCTGCCCGCGCGCCTTCCCGCGCAGTCCAGCCAGCTCTACGGCACCAACCTGGTGAACCTGATGAAGCTGGTGACGCCCGAGAAGGATGGCGTGCTCGCCCTCGATCTCGAGGACCAGGTCCAGCGCGGCCTGACCGTCGTGCACGACGGTGGCGTGCTCTGGCCGCCCCCGCCGGTGCAGGTCTCCGCGGCTCCGGCCGTCGCCGCGCCCGCCGAGGTCGCGGTCAAGGAGGAGAAGAAGCCGCTCTCCGCCGGCGCCAAGCTCGCGCTGGTCGGCACCGGTGCGCTCGCGCTCTTCCTGCTCAACGCGGTCGCCCCGGCCGAGATCACCCGGCACTTCACGGTGCTCACGCTGTCCGTGGTGATCGGGTTCTACGTGATCGGCCATGTGCACCACGCGCTGCACACCCCGCTGATGTCGGTGACCAACGCGATCTCCGGCATCGTCGTCGTGGGCGCCCTGCTGCAGCTCACCGTCGCTGACAACGTGGTGCTCGTCCTCGCGGGCATCGCCACGCTGCTGGCGAGCATCAACATCTTCGGTGGCTTCGCCGTGACCCGCCGCATGCTCTCGATGTTCCGGAAGGCCTGAGGTACGCACATCATGGATATCTTCTCGATCGCCGGTGCGGCCTACCTCGTCGCCGCCCTCCTCTTCATCCTGTCGCTGGCGGGGCTGTCCAAGCACGAGACCGCCTCCCAGGGCTGGCTCTACGGCGTAGCAGGCATGACGCTGGCGCTGGTCGCGACCGTCATCCAGGTCGTCGACGGCGGCACCGCCACTGCGGTGATCGTCCTGGTCGCCGCCGTCGCCATCGGCGCCGTCATCGGCCTGTGGCGTGCCAAGGTCGTCGAGATGACCGGCATGCCCGAGCTGATCGCGCTGCTGCACTCCTTCGTCGGTCTGGCCGCCGTCCTGATCGGCTGGAACGGCCACCTCGAGGCCGCCGCCGGCCACGTCCACGGTGGAGCCATCCACTCGGCCGAGGTCTTCATCGGTGTCTTCATCGGTGCGGTCACCTTCACCGGCTCGATCGTCGCCTTCCTCAAGCTCTCCGCGCGGATGAAGTCGGCGCCGCTGATGCTGCCCGGCAAGAACGTCATCAACATCGGCGCCCTGGTCGTCTTCGTGATCCTGACGGTCGTGTACGTCATCAACCCGACGCTCCCGCTGCTGATCGCGGTCACCGTCGTGGCGCTGGCGCTCGGCTGGCACCTGGTCGCCTCCATCGGTGGCGGTGACATGCCGGTCGTGGTCTCGATGCTCAACAGCTACTCCGGATGGGCCGCGGCCGCCTCGGGCTTCCTCCTGAGCAACGACCTGCTGATCGTCACCGGCGCCCTGGTCGGCTCCTCGGGTGCGTACCTCTCCTACATCATGTGCAAGGCGATGAACCGCTCGTTCATCTCGGTCATCGCCGGCGGGTTCGGCATCGATGCCGGGCCGTCCGGTGACGTCGACTACGGCGAGCACCGCGAGATCAACGCCGAGGACACCGCCGAGCTCCTCGCCGGCGCCTCCTCGGTCGTGATCACCCCGGGCTACGGCATGGCCGTCGCCCAGGCGCAGTACCCGGTCGCCGAGCTCACCCGCATCCTGCGGGACAAGGGCGTGGACGTACGTTTCGGTATCCACCCCGTCGCCGGCCGTCTCCCGGGCCACATGAACGTGCTGCTGGCCGAGGCCAAGGTGCCCTACGACATCGTCCTGGAGATGGACGAGGTCAACGACGACCTGGCCGAGACCGACGTCGTCCTGGTCATCGGTGCCAACGACACCGTGAACCCGGCCGCCGCCGAGGACCCCACCTCGCCCATCGCGGGCATGCCCGTCCTGCGGGTCTGGGAGGCCAAGAACGTGGTCGTCTTCAAGCGGTCCATGGCCGCGGGCTATGCCGGTGTGCAGAACCCGCTCTTCTTCCGGGAGAACACGCAGATGCTCTTCGGCGACGCCAAGACCAAGGTCGACGAGATCGTCAGCGCCCTCGCCCGGGTGCCTGCCTGACCGATCGACGGGCTGGTGACGTACAGGATCCTGTACGTCGCCAGCCCGTCGTCATCTCCGGCTCACTCGCTCGTGCTCTGGAACCTGTGAGACAGTTTGTCGTCCAAGTCGGTAGACATTGCAGAATAGGGGCATGACTGCCGCGAAGCGCGCGCCCCAGCCCGGCGCCGAGGATCTGACCGAGCACCTGCGTGACCGCTGGTCGGTGAGCGTCTTCGACCCGGCCCACGAGCTTGCCGACGCCGAGATCAGGCTGCTCCTCGAGGCGGCCCGGTGGGCGCCGAGCGCGGGCAACAGTCAGCCGTGGTCGTTCCTGGTCCTGCCCCGGGGATCGGCAGGCCACGAGACCTTCGTGTCCCACCTCTCGCGCGGCAACTCCGGCTGGGTCCCACGCGCCTCGGCCGTGTTCGTCGCGATCGCCCAGGTCGGTGTGGGCCCCGACGGCAACGGCCCGAAGTGGTCGGACTACTCCCACTACGACCTCGGCCAGGCCGCGGCGCACCTGACCGTCCAGGCCGCCTCGCTCGGCCTCTCCTCCCACCAGTTCGCCGGGTTCGACCACGATGCCGTGGCAGCGGCCTTCGGCGTACCGGACTGGTGGAAGGTGATGACCGGGATCGCGGTCGGACTCCATGGCGACCCGGCCCAGGTCGATCCGCACGATGCCGAGCGGGAGGAGCGCGAGCGTGTCCGGCGGCCGCTCGAGGAGACGGCTTTCGCCGACAAATGGGGCACGCCCTGGGCGTGATGCCCCGGGCCCTGCATCCCAGAAGGCCATAAAAAGGACGTACCCATCGGGGCATCGGTCTAAGGTTCCTGGGTGAAGAACGGTCAGGGAGCAGGTCGGTTCCGGCGCGTCGCGGCAGGTCTGCTCGTGCTGGGGGTGCTCGGTGCTGGGCTGGTGATGACCGCTCCGGTCGCCGTCGCGGCGCCCGACGACGGTGTCGGCGAGTCCTCCCGCACCCGCTATGTGCTCGACGAGAAGGCCCGCACCGTCAAGGTCAAGGCCGAGGTCACGGTCACCAACCAGCAGCCGAGCACGGCCACCACCTACTACTTCCTGACCGGCCACGCGATCCCGATCCCGGCTGGGGCGAAGAAGGTCAGAGCGACCAGCAACGGGACGAAGCTGCCGGTGAGCACCGAGAAGATCGATGGCACCCCTCTCGAGGTGGTGACGGTGTCCTTCCCGAACCTCTACTACGGCAAGTCGCGCACCATCACCTGGACCTACGAGCTGAAGGGTGCCCCGATCCGGGCGAAGAAGAACCACATCCGGATCGGCGAGGGGTACGCCGTCTTCCCCGTGATCGGCCTCGGTGACGACGGGGAGGTGACCGTCGACGTCGTGCTCCCGAAGTCGATGACGTTCACCGCCTCCTCGGGCGACTTCGACAAGCGGACCAAGGGCAACACGACGACCTGGCACTCCGAAGGCGACTTCGTCGACGCCGACGTCTCTGCCCGCGACCCGAAGGCCTTCGACGAGAAGAAGATCGAGGTCGGTGACACGAAGCTGTCGCTGCAGAGCTTCCCCGAGGACAAGGAGTGGCTCGACTTTGCCGAGAAGCGGGTCACCGAGGGCATGCCGCTGCTGGAGGACCTGACCGGAAACGAGTGGCCGGGTGGACTGGAGACGGTTCGTGAGGACGGGTCGTCGGAAGCGGTCGGCTACGCCTGGTTCGACTCCGACGCCGATGAGATCGTCGTCTCCGAGGACCTGGACACGGCGATCCTCTACCACGAGATGACCCACGCCTGGATCAACCCCGACATCGTCGAGGGCCGCTGGCTGAGCGAAGGCCTGACCGAGGTCATCGCCCAGCATGCGACGAAGAAGGTCGGTGCCAAGGGACAGAAGTACGGCAAGGTGAAGCGTCGCGGCAAGGCCGCGTTCCCTCTGCTGACCTGGGATGCCGCCGGGTGGAGCCAGGAGAAGGACGCGTACGGCTATCCGGCTGCCTACACGGCCGTCTCGGCCATGCTCGCGGACCTCTCCGACGAGGAGCTGACCCGTGTGGTCGACGACGTCTACGACGGCCGCAGCGGTTACGACGCCGCCGATGACCAGATCACCAGCGGTCCGGTCGACTGGCGCTTCTTCCTCGACATCGTGCAGAAGTACGACACCGACGGCTCCCCGGAGAAGCCGCTGAAGAACTGGGTGCTCACCCGCGCCGAGGCCAAGCAGCTCGAGCCGAGGGCCAAGGCCCGCAAGACGTACGCCGAGATCGACCGTGTCAACGGCGAGTGGCTGCCGCCGCGGGGGCTCCGCAGCGTCATGGCCGAGTGGAGCTTCGAGGACGTGGACGGTGTCGTGGGGCAGATCGGTGACGCGAACGCCGATGCCGCCACGGTCCAGGCGGCGGCCGAGAAGGCCGGTCTGCCGGTGCCGACCGCGGTCAAGGACGCCTACGAGGGCGCGAACGACGAGTCCCGGTACCGCGAGCTCGCCACCATGCTTCCCCGCGCCGCCGAGGTGGTCACCGAGGTCGGTGACGCGACGGCCGAGGTCGAGGGGATGCAGAACCCGCTGACCGAGCTCGGTGAGCTCGTGCTGTTCCTCGACCTGGGCGCGGCCAGTGCTCGCGCCGACCTGGACGACGGCCATCTCGAGGACGCCTCGGCCACCGCGTCCGGGGTGCGCGCCCGGGCCGACTGGGCGCTGGTCGCCGGTCTGGTCGCACTGCTCGTGCTCGCCGGTGCGGCGTACGCAGCGTTCCGGGTGCTCCGCAGCCCGTGGGCGAAGGGCCGGCGCGAGGCTCGCCGGCTGCGGCGGGCGAACCGCAAGGCCTTCCTTGCCCAGGTCAAGGAGACGAAGAAGGCGGGCGCTCCGTGGGACCGCCCGGCTCCGCCGACGCCCCCGATGCCACCGATGCCCCCAGCGCCGCCGGCGCCGCCGGGATCAGTCGGTGGCGAGCTCTTCGGCGTACAGCGCGGCCCCTACGGCCCCGGCGGTGTTGAGCAGCTTCGCCGGAATGATCTCGGTGTCCAGGTCGAGCAGCGGCAGGAATTCCGCCGCCTCCTTCGAGACCCCTCCGCCGACAAGGAATAGGTCGGGGGAGAAGAGCATCTCCAGGTGCTGGTAGTACTTCTGCAGCCGCTTGGCCCAGTGCTTCCAGGAGAGCTCCTCGCGCTTGCGGGCGACGTTGGAGGCGCGGGTCTCGGCGTCGTGGCCGTCGAGCTCGAGGTGGCCGAGCTCGGTGTTGGGCACGAGCATGCCGTCGTAGAGGAGTGCCGAGCCGATACCGGTGCCGAGAGTGGTCATGATGACCAGCCCGCGGCGACCCTGGGCGGCGCCGTAGCGGACCTCGGCCAGTCCGGCGGCGTCGGCGTCGTTGACCACGTGCACGTCCCGGCCGGTGGCCGCCGTGAAGATCGCGTCCGCGTCGGCACCGATCCAGGACTTGTCGATGTTGGCCGCGGAGTGGACCACCCCGTGACGTACGACGCCGGGGACGGTCACGCCGACCTTCCCGTCGTAGTCCGGGAACTGGGCGAGCAGGTCCACGAAGATCTCGGCGATCGCTTCGGGCGTGGATCTCTCGGGGGTCGGGATGCGTACGCGTTCCTCGGCGAACTCGCCGGTCGCGAGATCGATCGGGGCACCCTTGATGCCCGTGCCGCCGAAGTCGATGCCGAAGGGCAGGCTCGTCGTCATGAGCCCATCCTATTTACAACCGGTGACGTGACGTACGACACTTGACAGATCATCCTGATTTGTCAAGGGAGACGACGATGGAGATCGCCAACAGCACCGTGCCCGAGGGGTCGACCGACCGGTGGCGCGACAAGAAGCGCTATCTGTGGCTGCTGGGGTTGGTGGTCCCGATTCTCGGCTTCATCGCGATCGGAGGCTGGCATCTCACCGACATCGGCGCGTTCCTGTGGACCGGGCCGATCATCATCCTCATCGTCGTCCCGGCGATCGACCTGTTCGCGGGGCTCGACCAGTCCAACCCGCCCGACGACATGATCGAGGCGCTGGAGAACGACCGCTACTACCGCTGGATCGTCTACTCCTACCTCCCCCTGCAGTACGCCGTCTTCGTCGGCGGCATGGCGATCGCCGCCCACGGCGCCCTGGACGGCCACACGCTGAGCATCATCGACAGGGTCGGGCTGGCGATCTCGGTCGGCTGCATCGGCGGGATCGGCATCAACACCGCCCACGAGCTCGGCCACAAGCGCGAGGACGTCGAGCGCTGGCTCTCCAAGGTCGCGCTCGCGCAGAGCTTCTACGGCCACTTCTACATCGAGCACAACCGCGGCCACCACGTCCGCGTCGCGACCCCCGAGGACCCGGCCTCGGCCAAGGTCGGCGAGTCCTTCTACGCCTTCTGGCCCCGCACGGTCTCGGGGTCGCTGAAGAGCGCCTGGCGGCTGGAGAAGAAGAGGTACGCCCGCCGTGACCAGCACCCGTTCCGGATCGGCAACGACGTCCTCAACGCCTGGCTGATGTCCGCGGTGCTCTGGGGCGCGCTGATCGTCTGGCTCGGGCCGGTGGTGGTCCCGTTCCTGCTGATCCAGGCCGTCGTCGGGTTCTCGCTGCTCGAGGTGATCAACTACATGGAGCACTACGGGATGCTGCGACAGAAGGTCGGCCGGCGCTACGAGCGCGTCGACCCCAGCCACTCCTGGAACTCCAACAACATCGCCACCAACGTGCTGCTCTACCACCTGCAGCGCCACAGCGACCACCACGCCAACCCCGTACGCCGCTACCAGACCCTGCGCGACTACAAGGAGTCCCCGGTGCTGCCGACGGGCTATGCCGGGATGATCCTGATCGCGATCCTGCCGCCGGTCTGGCGCCGGGTGATGGACCCCAGGGTGCTGGCGCACTTCGACGGCGACATCTCGCGGGCCAACATCCTGCCGCGCAAGCGGGCCAGGATCCTGGCCGCGTATCCGCCGCCGGTCGCAGATCGTGCCGATGCCGGCGACGACACCGTCGCGCAGGTCATCGGTCAGGAGGTGCTGGCGGCCCGCTGTCCCGGGTGCGGCTACACCTACCGGGTGGAGGAGGGCAACGAGGCCGAAGGGTTCGCCGCCGGCACATCGTGGGGGGACGTGCCGGACGACTGGTGCTGCCCGGACTGTGGCGTGCGCGAGAAGGTCGACTTCGTGCCTCTCGCCTCGGACTCCGTCTCGTAGCCCTCCTCGGACAGGAGACAGCCCCCGACCTCGTACGAGATCGGGGGCTGTCTTTTCGTCAGGAGCCGTCAGCTCTTGGAGAGCTCCGGTTCACGCTTCTCGTCGGCGTAGCGGTCGGAGAGGTAGTGCCGCTCCAGGCTCTCGCCCTCGACGTCGACGTTGGGGAGGATCCGGTCGAGCCACTTCGGCAGCCACCAGGCCTTCTCCTTCATCAGGTACATCAGGGTCGGGATGAGGAGCATCCGGACCACGAAGGCGTCGAAGATGACCGCTGCCGAGAGCGCGAAGCCCATCGACTTGATGATCGGGTCGTCCATCAGGATGAAGCCGGAGAACACCGCGGTCATGATCAGCGCCGCGGCGGTGACGACGCGTGCCGAGTTGCGGAACCCGTCGACCACGGCCTCGCGGTAGGAGGCGCCGTGGACGTGGGCCTCGCGGATCCGGGTCACCAGGAAGACCTGGTAGTCCATCGCCAGCCCGAAGACCAGCCCGATCAGGAAGATCGGGATGAAGCTGACGATCGGCTGGCCCTCGAAGATGCCGAAGGCGCCCTCCTGGAAGATCGCGACCGTGGCTCCGAGGGTGGCCAGGACCGAGAGCAGGAAGCCGAGCGTCGCGGTCAGCGGCACCAGGATCGAGCGGAAGACGAGCATCAGCAGGATGAACGCCAGGCCGATCACGATCGCGAGGTAGGGCAGCAGCGCGTCGTTGAGCTTCTCGGAGATGTCGGACATGATCGCCGAGGTGCCGGTGACCGCGAGGTCGGTGCCGGTCGCCTCCTCGATCGCGCCCTCGCCGTCACGCAGCTCGGCGAGCAGGTCTTCGGTCGCCTCGTCCTCCGGGGTGGTCTCCGGCTCGATCAGGATGACCGCGCCGTTGTCGTTGCCCGAGGGCGGGACCACCTTGGCGACGCCGTCCAGCGAGGCGGCCCAGTCGGCGACCTCCGCATAGGCCTTCTGCTTGGCGGCCGTGTCGCCGGACATGTCGCGGGCGTCGACCACGAGCATCATCGGGTCGAGGCGGCCCGGGCCGAAGCCCTCCTCCACCAGCTCGACCGCCTGGCGGCGCGAGCTGTCCTCCGGAGCGGTGCCGTCGCCCGGCATGCCCAGGTGCAGGTCCTTGAACGGGATGGCCAGCGAACCGAGGCCGATGACGGCGATCAGCACCCACAGGATCGGCGCCTTGCCGATGAACCGGGCCCAACGTACGCCGTTGTTGAGGATGTGGCCGTCGGCCTCACGCTTCGGGTTGTAGCGGCGTACGTTCAGGCCGAAGGCCTTCGACTTGAACAGGCCGAGGATCGCAGGCAGCAGGGTGAGCGCGACCAGGACCGCGACCACGACGGTGACGGCGGCGCCGAGGCCCATCGCGGTCAGGAACGGGATGCCGACGACGCTGAGCGCGGCGAGGGCGATGACGACGGTCAGGCCGGCGAAGACGACCGCCGAGCCGGCGGTGCCGACCGCGATGCCGATCGCTTCCTCGCGGTCGTCGGTGTGGTCGAGCTCGCTGCGGTAGCGCGAGAGGATGAACAGGGCGTAGTCGATCCCGACCGCCAGCCCGATCATCGTGGCGAGCATCGGGGTGGTCGAGGAGACGTCGGTGAACGCGGTCAGGGCGGTGATGCCCATCGTGCCGATGCCGACGCCGACGCCGGCGGTGATGATCGGGAGGCCGGCGGCCACGAACGAGCCGAAGGTGATCAGCAGGATGAACAGGGCGATGATGATGCCGAACAGCTCCGAGCTGGCGCTGCCGATCTCCATGACCTGCATGCCCTGGCCGCGCACCTCGATCTGCAGGCCGGAGGCCTCGGCGGCGTCGTCGACGACGTCGGTGACCTCCTTCTGCATCTCAGGAGTCACGTCGGTCGCCTCGAGGTCCTCGAACTCGGTCGAGATGAGCCCGATCCGGCCGTCCTCGGACAGGGTCGGCTGGGCCTGGAGCTGACCGAGCAGCATCTGCAGCGCCTGCTGCGTCGTCACCTTCTGGCCACTCTCGGCCGACATCGCCTTCGCGGTCGCCGGGGCAGCGGCCTCGGCCATCTCCGGGGTCCAGAGGTAGGAGATCTGGTCGGGTACGTCATCGAGCGCGGCGAGCTTCGTGACGAGGTCGTTCACGGCGGCCTGGTTCTCGGGAGTCGTGAGGGTCTCGCCCTCGGGAGCGGCGACGACCACCTCGATCGAGGCGGCGTCGAGCACCGAACCGCCTTCGGTGCCCATGATCTCGGGCAGCTCCTCGGCGGCCTCGACCGACTCGAGGCCGGGCATGGTGAAGGTGGTGGACATGGGCTTGGACATCGTGGTCGCCACCGCGCCGATGCCGATGATCACGACCAGCCAGGCGGCGATGAACACCGGCCATCGCCGGTAGGCGGTCTTTCCGAGTCGATAGAGCAGCTTGGCCATGAGGGGTTCTCCCTAGTAGGTCAGAAGAGATCGACGAGGTCGTCGAAGATCCGGGTGAAGTGGTCGGCGACGGTGCCGTCCGACGGGTTCTCGAGATAGCTGTCGAGCGCGGCGTCGAAGACGACGATCACGAGCTTGAGGAGGACTCCGGCGAGCTCCGGAGACATGCTGTTGCCCTCGCGCGCGGAGAGCACCTCGGCGAAGTGGTGGGTGGCCTTCTCGAAACGGCCGTGTGCCGCCTCGTGCACCTGCGGGTTGCGGACGAAGACGTGCCGAATGAGCCGGAGCTCCTCGCCGTCGATGTGGTCGGCCTCGAGCAGCGTACGGATCAGGGCGCAGAGATCGGCGCGCAATTCGCCCGTCGGCCCGCCCTCGACGAACGTCGCGACCAGCGCCGGGTCCGGGTCGTGGTCGGGTCCGAGGACGGCGTCCATCTTGCCCGGGACGTGGTTGAACAACGTACGTCGCGAGACGCCGACGCGGTCGGCGAGATGGTCCATGGTCCACCCGTCGTACCCGAACTCCTCGGTGAGCTCGAGCGCGGCGCGGTGGATCGCCTTGGGGGTCCCCTCGAGCCGCTTCACGGCGTTGCACTTTCTCTCACAGAGTGCATTCTTGCACCCTGGGGGTATCGAGTGCAAAACAATGTGGGCTGGTTCACGTGGCCGCCCCGCACGGCCACTAGACTTGGCGCCCATGGGGAGCGGCAGACCTGAGACCACCACTCGTCAGCGGATCCTCGACGCTGCCGTCGAGATGACCACTGAGACGGGATGGGCGAGCGTGACGATGTCGCGCATCGCTGAGCGGTGCGGGGTCAGCCGGCAGACGGTCTACAACGACATCGGCGCCAAGCCGGCGCTGGCGAAGTCGCTGATCCTGCGTGAGCTCGAGCAGTTCCTCGCCGTCGTGAGCGCCGCCTTCGACCAGGAGGACGACTTCCTGCCGGCGATCCGCCAGGCGACGTACGCCGTCCTCGACCGTGCCCAGGACAACAAGCTGCTGCACGCGGTGGTCTCGGCGACCCACGGCGCCGACACCGAGCTGCTGCCCTACCTGACCAGCCACAGCGAGGGGCTGCTCGGCTACGCGACCGAGATCATCCACGAGCACATCGAGAGGTTCGACCACGGGCTGAGCGACCACCAGGCGGATGTCGCCATCGAGACGGTCGTTCGCGTCGTGCTCAGCCACGTCATGCAGCCCACCAAGTCGCCCGACGAGACCGCCGACGACATCGCCTGGCTGCTGTCGCGCGTCCTTGCCTGAGTTACCCGTGAGTTGGGTGCTCACCAGCCCTCGCCTAACCTTCCTGCGGGGAGGTAAAGGATGCGAAAGGTCTCGTTGAGAGCGACCGCGGCGATCGGCGCGGTCCTCGTGGTGACCCTGGCAGCCTGTGCGGGCGAGCCGTCGAAGCCCAGCTCGGGCTCGCCGACCAGCAGCCCCAGCGCCAGCGGGCCCGCGGAGGACGAGAGCCCCGTCGCCGACCCGTCGCACGCCGTCGATATCCCCGGCAAGCGCGAGGGCACGCTGCACTCCACCGACCTGCTGATCCTCTCCGAGGACACCCTCTCCTCCGGCGACGTCAAGAAGATCCGGGGACTCGACGGCGTCTCCGGGGTCGAGCAGATCTCGATGGCCCAGGTCAGTGTCGAGGGACGGCTGGTGAAGGTGGTCGCCGTCGACCCGTCGACCTACCGCAACTTCGCCCCGTTCCAGAGCGCCGACTCCGACGAGGTCTGGCAGCGCGTCGCCGGCGGTGAGGTGGCGATCGACCCCGAGCGCCAGGACGAGCTCCCGGCCGACAAGGACGGGTTCGTCAGGCTCGGCTCCAAGAAGGACGCAGCCTCCGTCCACGTCGGTGCCTACGCTCCCCAGCCGCCGGGTCTGGCCGCGGCCGTCGTCAACCACAAGTGGGGCGAGGAGATGGGCATGGAGAAGGGCAACGCGCTCATCGTCTCCACCGCCGCCATCGCCCCCAACCGGGTCGTCAAGCCGATCCAGAAGGTCGTCGGCTCGGACGCCTCGGTCCAGCGCCTCGACGTCGTCGCCCGCGCGGGTCTCGACCCCAACGCTCCCCAGAAGGCGTACGTCGTCGGCACCGTCGCCCAAGCCGTCGGCAACTACACCTACCGGGCCAACGGCGACGGCACCATCACCCCCGCCTCGAGCTGGGTGAGCTCCCACATCGTGACCGCCCAGGTGCCGATCCTCGGCTCGGTGACCTGCAACAAGGTGATGATCCCGCAGCTGCGCGCCGCGCTGCAGGAGGTCGTCGACCGCGGCCTGGCCAAGACGATCGACCCGAAGCAGTACGCCGGCTGCTACTACCCCCGCTTCATCGCCAACACCACCCAGCTCTCCAACCACGCCTTCGGCACCGCCGTCGACCTCAACACCGCCGGCAACCAGCGCGGCACCGTCGGCGAGATGGACCGCACCGTCGTCGCCATCTTCGAGCGCTGGGGTTTCACCTGGGGCGGCAACTGGAAGTGGACCGACCCCATGCACTTCGAGATGAACCGCATCGTCAAACCGGGCTGATCCTGTTCGGTGCCGGCGACTTTCCCGCATGTGCATGGAAGTTCCAGCGGCTGGGGGCAGAGGCGGCGCAAGAACCCCGCAGATGCGCGATTCTGTATCGACGTTCGACGAACCCGGGCCCGACTCGCGAGCAGGGTCAACATTTACGCCTGGAGGTCGCGCAGGTACCAAGTGCCTGACTCGCCACCGAGATCGCCCGGGGCGGTCGGGCCAACCGGGACGAACCCGGCCTTGACCAGCACCTTCTGGGACGCGGCGTTGTCGTGGGAGGTGGCAGCCCGCAGTGTGCGCAGGTCGTGCATCGCCGTCGCAATCCTGCACAGATCTTGGACGGTCGCGGTAGCTACCCCACGGCCGGCGATCCGTTCCGCGACCCGGTAGCCGAGTCTGGCGGTGCCGTTTTCCACGTTGTACAGGTTGAACCTGCCGAGTACCGAGCTGTCCTCGCCGACGAGCACGTAGAAGGCGCAGATGCCTGCCTCCTGCTCGGTCAGCGAGGCGTTGTACCGGTCGGTGAACTGGTCGAAGAAGTCGTCACCACGGTCGGAGATCGAGGCAGCGAAGTAGGCGCGGTTCGCCAGCTCGAAGGCGAGGACCGCCGGCGCATGGTCGGCATGGAGCCGCTGCAACTCGGGCATTGCCAGACCCTACCCAGATCGCGCGCTGAGGCCATCTGAGTTTCCGCTGGAACGGGCCGTTCACCGTCCCCAGGCTCGCTTCAAACCTTGGATATCCACAGGCTGCAATTTGGGCGCGACGCCGTGGTGCGAGCCGCACATGGTTGATGAATGACTGAGGATCAGGATTCCGTCGCGTTCGACCCGAAGCGGCCATTCACACGCGCGTGGGCGGCCGCGCAGGGGAACATCAGCGACCTGCGAACAGCTGCCTACAAGCGTTTGCTGCACGGCGTCTACGTTGCGGCGACGGTCGAGGTGACGCCGCTGCTCATCGCCGAGGCCGTGCTGATGCCGTTCGGTGAGAAGGCGTGGGCGAGTCATGCGACGGCCGCGAGGGCCGATCTCGAACGACGTGAGGCCATCGATGACGACCAGTGGCGCATCATGGTCTTCGTCGCGAAGGACATCTACAAGTCGCCCGGTCGCACGCTGGAACGGATCCACCGCGTGCTGCGCCTCCGAGGCGAACCCGGCGTCCCAGCGGTGCTCTCCGACGCCTGGCGAGCACACTTCCCGGGCTGGTCCTGAGCGCTGCTGGACAAGACCGTGCACGTGCGGGGTTGTCGCGACCGCAGACCGCGCGAACACCGCAACTTCCCCGCATGTGCGGGGTTATTGCCTGACCTGCTGGGGACCCGCCTCTACGCTGGGCCTGTGAGCATTCTTGATGACGCCCGCCCGGGCATGGACGACAGCATTCGGCCGCAGGACGACCTGTTCGGGTTCGTCAACGGCACCTGGCTCCGGGAGGTCGAGATTCCGTCCGACCGGTCCAGCTGGGGGCCGTTCGTGATGCTCGCCGACCAGGCCGAGAAGGACGTACGCGCGATCATCGAGGAGCTCGCGGCATCCGGCGGCGAGCCGGGCAGCGACGCCCAGAAGATCGGTGACCTCTTCGCGAGCTTCATGGATGAGGCCGGCGTGGCCGCGCGGGGCGTACGTCCGCTCGATGGCCTGAGGGCCGCCGTGGACGGGCTCCGCGACGCGGACGACCTGGCGGCGTTCCTGGGTGAGGTCGAGCGGATCGGCGGTCACGGGCTGTTCGGTTCCTACGTCGACAACGACGACAAGGCCTCCGACCGCTACATCTTCAACCTGCTCCAGGGCGGTCTCGGCCTCCCCGACAAGGACTACTACTTCGACGAGAAGTTCGCCGAGGTGCTGGGGAAGTACGCCGACTACCTGACCCGCCTCTACGAGCTCGCCGAGCACCCCGACCCGCGTGCGGCCGCCGAGACGATCATCCGGATCGACACCCGCCTTGCCGAGGGCCACTGGGCGCGCGAGGAGACCCGCGACAAGCAGAAGACCTACAACCTGCTGACCCTCGCCGAGCTGCGCGAGCTGGCCCCCAACTTCAACTGGGATGCGTACGTCCGCAACCTCTCCGGCTCGAAGCTGACCACCGAGGCGGTGCTCGGTGAGGTGGTCGTGCGGCAGCCGTCATTCTTCGCCCACCTCTCGACCGTGCTCGGCGAGGTCGACATCGACGACTGGAAGTCGTGGCTCTACTTCCACGTGCTGCGCTGGGCGGCGCCCTACCTGACCGACGACTTCGTCGAGACCAACTTCGACTTCTACGGCCGCACCCTCAACGGCACCCCTGAGCTGCGCGAACGCTGGAAGCGCGGGGTCGCGATCGTCGAGGGTGCGATCGGTGAGGCGGTCGGCAAGGAGTACGCCGCGCGCCACTTCCCGCCCGAGGCGAAGGCGCAGATGGACGAGCTGGTCCACAACCTCCTGGAGGCCTACCGCAAGTCGATCTCCGAGCTCGACTGGATGGGCGAGGAGACCAAGGAGAAGGCCTACGAGAAGCTCGACAAGTTCACGCCGAAGATCGGCTACCCGTCGAAGTGGCGCGACTACTCGGCGCTGACCATCTCCAAGGACGACCTGATCGGCAACGTCTCGGCGGCCTCGGTCTTCGAGACCGACCGGCAGCTCGGCAAGCTCGGCGGACCGGTGGACCGCGACGAGTGGTTCATGCTGCCGCAGACGGTCAACGCCTACTACAACCCCGGCACCAACGAGATCTGCTTCCCGGCCGGCATCCTGCAGCGGCCCTTCTTCGACAAGGACGCCCACCCGGCGGAGAACTACGGCGGCATCGGCGCGGTGATCGGCCACGAGGTCGGGCACGGCTTCGATGACCAGGGTGCCCAGTTCGACGGCGACGGCAACATGCAGGACTGGTGGTCGCCGGAGGACAAGGCGGCCTTCGAGGTGAAGACGAAGGCGCTCATCGAGCAGTACTCCCAGCTGTCGCCGCGGGACCTGCCGGGCGAGTTCGTCAACGGCGCGCTGACCGTCGGCGAGAACATCGGTGACCTGGGTGGCCTGACGATCGCGCACACCGCCTACATGCTCGCGACCGGCGGTTCCGCGGGCGTCGGCGACCGGCAGCGGCTCTTCCTCAACTGGGCCTACGTGTGGCGTACGGTGCGGCGCAGGGAGCAGGCGCAGCAGTACCTCACGATCGACCCGCACAGCCCGCCGGAGTTCCGTGCCAACATCGCGCGGAACCTGGACGAGTTCCACGAGGTTTTCGGCACTGCTCAGGGCGACGGACTGTGGCTCGATCCGGAGGACCGGGTGCGCATCTGGTGACATGCCCCCGGGTGCGTTTGGTTAATTCTTGATAACGACGTAAACGAGTTACGCGGGGCGACCGCTTCATAAAGCTGCATTGCACGAATTTGTTCGGTCGCAGTCCCGATTCGGGTGGAAGGATCCGGTCCGATCCTGGTCCTGATCTCGAGGAGAACCCCCATGCGTAGATTCGTTCGAGCGGCCGGTGCCACCACCGCTGCCGCCGTTGCAGGAACCGCCTTCATCGCGTCCTTCGGAAGCCCAGCCGGCGCCACCCCTGCTGACTCGGCCTCCGCCATCACGCCAGAGACACTGGCTGCCCAGAAGGTCATCGATGACGAGTCGATCGCCGACAAGGCGATCGACGCGCTGACCAGCAAGCCGTCGACCTGGAAGGTCGGCGCGGGCCAGGAGCTCGAGCCCGTGGTGACCCTGAAGGACACCAACGGTGCCACCCACGTGCGGATGAACCGGACGTACAAGGGCCTCGAGGTCGTCGGCGGCGACCTGGTCGCCCACCAGAGCAGGTCCGGCGCCCTGACCTCCGTCTCCCAGGGGCTGACCAAGGTGCTCGACCTCTCGGTGAAGCCGGCCATCACCGAGGCCGTGGCCACCAAGGCCGCGCTGACCCTGGACGCCGTCACCAAGACGATCACCAAGCTCCAGGCCGACAAGAAGTACGCGCCCGAGCTCGTCGTCGACGCGGTCGACGGCACCCCGACGCTGGCGTGGCGGGTGACCACCAAGGGCAAGCAGGCCGACGGCACCCCCTCGCGCCTGGCGACCTACGTCGACGCGGACAGCGGCAAGGTGCTGCGCCGGGTCGAGGGCATCCACACGATCGATGGCGAGGGCAACACCCTCTACTCCGGGACCATCCCGCTGCAGGTGAAGCAGAACGGCTCGACGTACGAGCTGCGTGACGAGACCCGTGGCGGCACCTACACGACCGACATGAACAACGCCGAGGACAGCCTGCTGTGCCAGCTCCTCGGGTTCGGGTGCGCGGCCGGGACGGTGGTCACGAGCCCGACCACGACCTTCGGCACCGGCTCCAACGACGACCGGGCGACCGCGGCGGCCGACGCGCAGTACGGCACCAACGTCACCTGGGACTACTTCAAGAACGTCCACGCCCGCGACGGCATCTTCGGCGACGGCTCGGGCTCCTACAACCGGGTCCACTACGGCAACGACTACGTCAACGCCTTCTGGGACGGCGAGAAGATGACGTACGGCGACGGCGACGGTGTCGGCTACGGGCCGCTCGTCTCCCTGGACGTCGCGGGCCACGAGATGACGCACGGCGTCACCGAGAACACCTCGGGCCTGGAGTACTCCGGGGAGTCCGGCGGGCTCAACGAGTCCACCTCGGACATCTTCGGGACCGCGGTCGAGTTCTACGCGGACAACGCCGAGGACCAGGGCGACTACCTGATCGGTGAGTCCTTCATCCTCGACGGTGGCGACCCGCTGCGCCGGATGGACAACCCGTCCTTCGACGGCAGCTCGGTCAACTGCTGGTCCTCCTCGACCGGCGACCTGGACGTCCACTACTCAAGCGGTGTCGGCAACCACTTCTTCTACCTGCTCTCCGAGGGCTCGGGCACGAAGACGATCGGTGGGGTCGAGCACTCGAGCACGACCTGTGACGGCTCGACGATCGCCGGGATCGGTCGCGACAAGGCGGAGCAGATCTGGTTCCGGGCGAACTCGACCTACTTCACCTCGACCACCGACTACGCCGGCGCGCGCGACGCGACGGTGAAGGCGGCCTCGGACCTCTACGGTGCCTCCAGCCCGGAGGTCGCGGCCGTCGAGGCGACGTGGACCGCGGTCTCCGTGAGCTGATCTCGCCACACCGACAACAGAGTGGCTCGACGGCGTCGTTTCCTACCGGAGGCGGCGCCGTCGACCGCTTTGGGTAACTAAAGTACGAATTCGGGCGTGTGGTTATGCCGGTACGGCGATAGGACGCATACTGGACACGCCGGGCCGGTTCTGCGGGTCCCCGTGGGGGAGGACCAACAGCGCCGGCTCGGTGTTGTCTTTCTGCGCTCGGGTGAATAACGGTTCGCGTGGACGGGTGGTCGCTGTCTACCCTGGAGGCATGCACCCAGGTATCGCGTACATGCGCCTGCGCCCCGCCGCCTGACGGCGGCGCTGCGAGGAATACTCACGCCGCTGTCCGGCCATGCCGGGTAGCTGCTCTCGCTCTCCCGGCTCCCGTTCGCGAGCTGGAAGTTCACTTTCGTGTCTGTACAGACCCACCACACCTCTGCCCACCTGCGCGCCGAGGACATCTCCGTCACCCGGGGCGGTCGCCCCGTCCTGCGCGGCGTCTCCCTGACCGTCTCCGCCACCCAGCGGTCCCGGCTGGCCATCGTCGGCGAGAACGGCCGGGGCAAGACCACGCTGCTCCATGTCCTCGCCGGGCTGCTCGAACCCGACTCCGGCCGCGTTCAGCGGCACGGGAGTCGCGGGATCGCCCAGCAAGCCCTGGACGTACGTCCTGGGGACACCGTCGGCACCCTCACCTCCGCCGCGCTGGCCGAGTCGCACGCCGCGCTGCGCGCTCTCGACTCCGCGGCGGAGGCCCTGTCGGAGGATCCGACGGACGCCGACGGGACGTACGCCGCCGCGCTGGAGCGTGCGACCACGCTGGATGCCTGGGACGCCGATCGCCGGGTCCAGATCGCGCTCGAAGCGCTGGGCGCGTGCACCGATGACGGACGTCGGCTGGCGACGTTGTCGGTCGGGCAGCGTTACCGGGTGCGGCTGGCCTGTCTGCTCGGGGCGCACCACGATCTCCTCGTGCTCGACGAGCCGACCAACCATCTCGACGCGTCGGGGCTGGCGTTCCTGACCGAGCAGGTCAGGACCCACGCCGGCGGGGTGGTGCTCGTCTCTCACGACCGCGCGCTGCTGCGCGAGGTCGGCGAGGAGTTCCTCGACCTGGATCCGAGCGAGGACGGCCGGCCCAGGACGTACGCCGGTGGCTACCAGGGCTGGCAGGACGGCCGGCGCCGCGACCGGGAACGCTGGGAGCAGGACTACGCGGCTCAGCAGGAGGAGCATCGGCGGTTGCAGGACTCGGTCTCGGTGGCGCGGGACCGGCTGAGCACCGGTTGGCGCCCGCCCAAGGGGACCGGGAAGCACCAGCGACAGACCCGCGCACCCGGGTTGGTGCGCTCCTTCAACCGTGACCTCGCGGCGCTCGAGGCGCACCGCATCTCCGTGCCGGAGCCGCCGATGTCGCTCGGCTTCCCGGCGCTCTCGCCGGGGGCCGGCACGCTGCTGCGGTGTGACGAGGTGTCGGTGCCGGATCGTCTGGGCGGACCCGTCTCCTTGGAGATCACCGCCGGTGACCGGCTGCTGGTCACCGGGCCGAACGGTGCCGGCAAGTCGACGTTGCTGCAGGTGCTGGGCGGGTTGCTCGCGCCTGTCGTGGGGTCGGTCCGGACCTCGTCGGGGGTGCGGGTCGCGCTCGTCGGTCAGGAGGAGCCGGCGTGGTCCCCCGGTCTGACCGCGGCGGAGATCTACGCCGGTCACTGTGGGCAGCTGGTCACCGCCGGGGTGGTGCCGGAGCGGGCGATCCCCTCGCTCCGGTCGACCGGTCTGGTGGACGCCGAGGCGCGGCGTACGCCTGCCTCCCGGTTGTCCCAGGGGCAGCAGCGGCGGCTCGAGCTGGCGTTGCGCCTCGCCTCGCTCCCGCAGCTGCTGATCCTGGACGAGCCGACCAACCACCTCTCGGCCGGGTTGGTCGACGAGCTGACGGCCGCGCTGCGGGCGACCTCCGCGGCGGTCGTGGTGGCCACTCACGATCGTCAGATGCTGAGCGACCTCTCCGACTGGCCGAGGTTGGCGCTGGGCGGGTCTGTCGGAGGTCCCTGATAGACCTGTGGTCATGACTGATCCGGCCACCGACGTACGTGCTCGTGCCGAGGCGCATCTGCGTGCCCTCGTGGGGCGCGATGACGCGACGCTGCGCGAAGACCAGTGGTCGGCGATCTCGGCGCTCGCCGTCGAGCGTCGCCGGGCACTGGTCGTGCAGAAGACCGGTTGGGGGAAGTCGGCGGTCTACTTCGTGGCGACGCTGCTGCTCCGTGAGGCCGGGCTCGGGCCGACCGTGATCGTCTCGCCGCTGCTCGCGCTGATGCGCAACCAGATCGCGGCGGCGCAGCGGGCCGGGATCAGGGCGGTGACGATCAACTCGACCAACCCGGAGGACTGGATCTCGATCGAGGAGGCCATCCACGCCGGTGAGGTGGATGTCCTGCTGGTTTCCCCCGAGCGGCTCAACAACCCGAAGTTCCGCGACGCGGTGCTGCCTCGGCTGGCTGCCGAGTGCGGCCTGCTGGTGGTCGACGAGGCCCACTGCATCTCCGACTGGGGGCACGACTTCCGGCCCGACTACCGCCGGATCCGTACGCTGCTGGCCGACCTTCCCGACGGGATCCCGGTGCTCGCGACGACCGCGACCGCCAACTCTCGGGTGACCTCGGACGTCGCCGAGCAGATGGGCGAGGGGGTTCTCGTGCTTCGCGGATCGCTGGACCGGGAGTCGCTGCGGCTCGGGGTGGTCACACTGAAGACTCCTGAGCAGCGCCTGGCCTGGCTCTCCGACCATCTCTCCGAGCAGCCCGGTTCGGGCATCGTCTACTGCCTGACCGTGGCCGCGACCGAGGAGATCGCCGACTATCTGCGCTCGCGCGGCCATGACGTGGCCGCGTACTCGGGGCGCACGGAGGCGGCCGAGCGGGCCGATCTGGAGGAGTCGCTGGCCGCTGGGAAGGTCAAGGCACTGGTGGCGACCTCGGCGCTCGGGATGGGCTTCGACGCGACGCTCGGGTTCGTGGTCAACATGGGGGCGCCGTCCTCTCCGGTCTCCTACTACCAGCAGGTCGGCCGTGCCGGGCGTGGCACCTCCGACGCCTCCGTCGTGCTGCTTCCCGGCATCGAGGACCGCGACATCTGGGCCTACTTCGCCTCGTTGGCGTTCCCGCGCGAGGAGCAGGTGCGTCAGACCCTGGGGGTTCTGTCGGAGGCGGGCCGGGCCCTGTCGACGCAGGCGTTGGAGACGTACGTCGACCTGTCCCGGTCACGCCTGGAGCAGATGCTCAAGGTGCTCGACGTCGACGGCGCCGCCCGCCGGGTCGGCGGCGGCTGGGAGGCGACGGGTGTCCCGTGGGACTACGACGCGGAGAGGTATGAGCGGGTCGCTCAGGCCAGGCGCCGCGAGCAGGACGCGATGCTCGCCTACATCTCGACCGACCAGTGCCGGATGCGGTTCCTACGCGAGCAGCTCGACGATCCCGGTGCCGTCGACTGCGGTCGGTGCGACAACTGCGGTGGCTTCGCGGTGACATCGTCGGTCTCCGAGGGTGCGGTCGAGGAGGCCTCGGCGCGGCTGGCGCGTCCCGGGGTGGTCGTGGAGCCGAAGAAGATGTGGCCCACCGGGCTCGACCGGCTCGGCATCTCGCTGAAGGGCAAGATCAAGGACGGCCCGCTCGAGGGGCGCGCGGTCGCGCGGCTGACCGACCTCGGCTACGGCCAAGCGCTGCGCGACCTCTTCCGCGAACCCGCACAGGACGGCCCGGTCCCGGTGCCGCTGGTGAAGGCGGTCGTCGAGGTCCTGGGCGACTGGCGTCCTCGGGTCGGCGGAATCGTCTACGTCGAGTCGTCGACCCGCCCCACCCTGACCCGCGACTTCGCCGAAGGCCTCTCCCGCTATCTCCGCATCCCCGTCCTCGGCTCGTGGGCCATCGTCGACCCCGACGTCGGCCCCGGCCAGGGCGCCTCCAACTCCGCCCAGCGCGTCGCCGCCATCGGCCGCCGTTTCTCGCTCCACGCCGATGTCCCGCCCGGTGCCGACGTACTCCTCATCGACGACCGCGTCGCGACCGGCTGGACCGTCACCCTCGCCGCCCGAGCCCTCCTCGACGCCGGCGCCGCCACCGTCCACCCCCTCGTCCTCGCCACCACCACCTGACCAGCCCCCGCCGAGGCGTCACCCAGGTCGGCCGAGACGTCACTCGCGCCGGCCGAGACGTCACGCCGCTGCCCACTCGAGCGACGTACGTGACGCATCGGCCGACGCGGCTGACGCTTCGGCAGGGGTCAGGTAGCGGGCCGGACGATGCCGTGGTCGTACGCGAAGACGATGGCGGCGGCGCGGTCGCGGAGGTCGAGCTTGGCGAAGATGCGGCCGATGTGGGACTTGACGGTGAGCTCGGAGATGACGAGCCGTTCGGCGATCTCGGAGTTGGTCCAGCCGGAGGCGAGGCCGCGGAGGACCTCGAGCTCGCGGTCGGTCAGCTCGGAGACCTCGACGGCGCTCGACGCCGGCGCGACGGCGGAGCGGTAGGTGGCCAGGACGCGGCCGGTGATGGCGGGGTCGAGCCAGGCGTCGCCGAGAGCGACGGAGCGTACGGCCATGACCAGCTCCTCGGCGGGCGAGTCCTTGAGCATGAAGCCGGCGGCCCCGGCGCGAAGGGCGCCGGAGACGAGCTCGTCCTCGTCGAACGTGGTCAGCACCAGCACCGGCGGCGCCGACGGCAGGGCCCGCACGAGGCCGGTCGCGGTGATCCCGTCGACCTGCCGCATCCGCAGATCCATGACCACGACGTCGGCGGGGTTGGCCTCGAGAGCCGCGACCACCTCCGAGCCGTCGGCGCACTCGGCGACGATCTCCAGCCCGTCGCGCCGTCGCAGGATGCGGCGCAGGCCGCTGCGTACGAGCTCCTGGTCGTCGACCACGATCACCCGGATCGGCTCGGATCCGTTGACGGGGCCCTTGACCGAGGTCATGCCAGGGCCCTGCGTACGAGACAGTGCGGTGGGATCACCAGGTCAACCTTCCACATCGTCTCCTCGGCTCCCGCCGACAGCCGGCCGCGGAGCTGCTCAGCTCGGGCCGCCATGCCGGCCAGCCCGGACCCCTCGCCGACCCCTCGCCGGCTGCCGACGAGCGGGTTCTGCACGGAGAGGCGTACGCCGTCGGCGACCGCCAACGACACCGAGACCGGCGCCCCGGGAGCATGCCGGATGGCGTTGGCGAGCGACTCCTGCAGGATCCGGTAGATGCCCAGCCCGACGCCGGCGTCGATGCGGGAGAGATCCCCGGACGACGAGAAGGTGATCGACTGCCCCGCGCTGCGGCCCTCCTCCACGAGCCGGACCACGTCCGCGGCTCCGGGAAGCGGAGCCGTCCCGGCGCCGGAGGTCGTCAGCAGGCCCGTCGTACGGCGGATCTCGGCCATCGCCCGGCGCCCGACGGCCTCCGCCTCGGTGAGCGCGGACACGGCCTCGTCGGGGTCGTCCCCCTCGGCGACGGAGCGGCGCGCGGCGGTCAGGTGCAGCAGCGTGATCGAGAGCGAGTGGCCGACCAGGTCGTGGATCTCGCGCGCGATCCGGGTGCGCTCGGCCTCGGTCGCGCGGGCGTGCTCCTGCGATCGGGCGAGCCGTTCGGCGCGCAGCGCCCGCATCTGGGCAAGCATCATCAGACCGCAGACCCAGCCGACGAAGAGCAGCAGGAAATGGACCCCGATCCCGCTGGGTGTGTCCGCGGCGAAGACCCCCATCACCACCCCGGAGGCGATGCCGTAGAGGGTGCCGGTGCGGAGGCCCTCGCGGATGACCATCTCGAGGGTGATCGGGACCAGCACGGCAGGCGCGAAGTCGTGCTGCGGCCAGAACCCCGACGCGGGCTGGGACATCAGCCAGGCAGCCCCGGCGAGCGTCGGCACCGCGTCGATGACCCACAGGTTGTGCTTGAGCCAGTCGCTCGAGGACGGCACGAAGAAGAGGCTCAGCGACGGGATCACGATGATCAGGCTGGCGATGACCGCCGGTCCGGTGGCTTCACGCTGAAGCGCGGCCACCGTGACCACCCCGATCAGGGCACCGGCCGACAGCAGCGGCGCCCACCAGGGGATGTCGAGGCCCTTGCCGCGTACGCGTCCGTCCATGAAGTCGCGCAAGCCGCGAGCCAGGCTCTGGACACTCATGCTCTTCAGTCTAGGAAGACGTGACCCGGGCCGCATCCGACCGTGGCAGGCGGCCGGCCTCCTACCAGGGTAGGAGCTCAGGTGCCTGCCAGCGTCCGATGTGTCCGGCGCGGTCGGTCCGTAGCGTCGTTCTCATCCCGACGACAACGGAGACGGTGAGGACGATGACGTGGACGCAGACCCATGAGCGCTACCGGCTGCTGAACGAGGCGGAGGCCGAGTTGCGCGCCGGTTTCGCCCGCCGGCTGCCCTGGTCGCCGGCCTACGCCGAGGCGTTCGGCACTCCCGAGAGTCTGGCCCAGGCCCTGCGCCACCGGTGGCGGATCCGCTTCCAGGCGCAGCTCGACCCGACGCTCTCGCAGGAGGACTACGAGGCGACCTTCGCCGACCTGCTGGCCGACCTCGCGCCGCTCATGGGCCGGATCGGCACCCACGAGTTCAGCGAGGAGCTGGCCGATGCGTCGGCGTGAGCTGCCGAGGTCGTACGCCCGCTGGGCCCTCTCCCAGGGCATCAACCGTGCGGTGCTGAGCTTCGCGTCGAGGCGCGGTGACCCGCTCGCCGAGCTGATGTGGACGCAGGAGGTGCCGGACTACCGGCGCCTGCGGGCACGCGGCCCGATCCACATGAACCCGTTCATGGCCGGCACGGTCTCGTACGCCGCCGCCAACGAGATCCTGCGCAGCAGCGACTTCGGCGTCGGTGACGGTCAGGGTGAGCTGCCGGTGCCGCTGCGGTGGCTGCTCGGCAAGGTGAGCGCGCCCGACGTCCTGGGTCCGGTCGACCCGCCGTCGATGCTCGCCGTCGACCCACCCCTGCACACCCGCTACCGCAAGCACGTCTCGAAGGCGTTCACCGCCCGCCGGATCAGCTCGATGGCCGAGATGGTCACCGCGGTCGCCGGCGACCTGCTCGACGAGATCGACCCGCGCGAGGGGCAGGTCGACATCATCGAGGAGTACGCCGCGAAGCTTCCGATCGCCGTCATCGCCGAGCTGTTGGGGGTCCCTGCCGCGGATCGTGCCGACATCCTCCGTTGGGGCGACCAGGCCGCCGCGATCCTCGACCCGGGGCTGTCCTGGCGGGACTACTCCCAGGTCGAGACCGCGATGAGGTCCTTGCACCACTGGTTCGAGGACCACGTACGCCGCCTCCGCTCCGACCCCGGCGACGACCTCCTCAGCGCCCTGGTGATCGCCGGCGACCTCGACGACGTCGAACTCCACGCCCTCGGGCTGTTGTTGCTGGCGGCCGGTTTCGAGACCACCGTCAACCTGCTCGGCAACGCGGTCGCGGCCTTGGACGCCCACCCGTCCCAGCGCGCCCTGCTCCTCGACGATCCGTCCCTCGTCGACGGGGTCATCGAGGAGACCCTGCGCTGGGATCCGCCCGTCATGGCCACCGTCCGCGAGGCCTATGCGGCGACTCGCGTCGGTGGTGTGGACGTCGCCCGAGGCACTGCTGTCGCCGTGGTCCTCGGCGGCGCCAACCGAGACCCGTCGGTGTTCGAGGACCCCGACACGTACGACATCACCCGCCCGAACGCCGACCAGCACCTCTCCTTCTCCGCCGGCGCCCACTTCTGCCTCGGCGCCAGCCTCGCCCGCCTCGAAGCCCGCGTCGGCCTCCGCATGTTGCTCGACCGCTTCCCCGACCTGCGAGTCACAGGCGAAGCCGTACGCCGCCCCACCCGCATCCTCCGCGGCTACGCATCCCTGCCCGTCGCCCTATGAGGCGTGGTGTACTACTCCTACTGAGGCACCCGCCGGGGGTGCGATCGGAAGCCTCGGGAGGGCGAATCATGGGCGAGGGCAACGGCGAAGAGATCGCAGTCGACTACATCGCGCTCGGCCAGGTGCGGAAGGACCTGACCGCCGAGAAGGACAATGTCGTCGCTGCGAGGGACGCGATGGTTGCTCCGTCGGCCGGGATGTTCGGTGACTCGGCGGACGGGAAATACCTGTTCAGTCTGGTCAAGGAGGGCCATACGGCCATCCGCACGGCGTTGACCGAGTCCGAGACCGCGATGAACACGATGGACCAAGGCATCGAGGTCGCGGTCAAGGAGCTGGAAGGCGCCGACGCCCAGGCCGAGGCAGCTGCCCTGGTGCTTCGGAAATTCATGGAAGCCACTCAGATCATGAGCAATCCGCTGGTGCTCTTCAACAAGGACACGCTCGCAAAGGCCCGCAACCTGCCCATCTGACCCAGCCTCGGCAGCTCCGATATCAGAGCATCTTGAACGTCGGCATCACGGGACCCCAGATCGCCTCGGCCTGCTTGCGGCTGATGGTCTTGTCGAACTGCCATTCGAACACGATGTTGTACTCGCCGTCAGGGGTGACGGTGCCGTAGGCATCAAACCAATAGGCATCAGACTCGTACTGGAACCGGTAGAAGGATGTGCCGTTGATGACCTCGTTGGGAAGGCGCTTGAGATTAGCGTATCCCGCGTAGTCATTTTCCATAGCGCGCTTGGCCACCCACTCGAGCTGGTCCGCTTGGTCGCCCCCGGCCAAGTTTCCGACCCCGACGGTGGCCGAACCGGGCGGGAAGCCAACCGCATCTTTCGGGGCCGACAACGTGTCCAAAGCGTCAGTGCTGGACTTGACGGTCCAATCTGCGGGGACAGAGATCTCGGCCACATCTTCGAGAGCCACGGTCTGCCAGTCCGAAGGCACAGTCGGTGCAGTGGATTCCGCGGTCGATGACGGGCTTGCTGAAGCGGAGGTCGGTTCCCCTGCGGGGTCCTCGTTCGCCGATGAGCAGGCGGCTGCTGTCAGGGCGGCTGCGATGGCCATGGCTGCGATTGCTAAGGGCCGAGAGGTCGTCATGCGTCGAGATTAGAGCACAGTTGTTGGCGAACTCTGGCGAGATCCGTCATCGAGGTTGGGTACCGTACGCAAGTGGGGGTCGGGAGGACTCCAATCGTTTCCGGGAGGGTCTGCATGTCAGTCAAGGGTTTTTGGGCGCTCAGGCTTGATGACTATGTCCGCGGGGCTGATCCCGGTGCAATCACGACGATGACCGAGGGTTGGAACGGCGGGCGTCGTGCGTTCGGTAGTGCTGGCACGACCATGGGCAACAACGCCAGCAAGGCAGGTAACGGGTTCTCGGAAACGATGGAGTCCGGCGCTGCGATGAAGAACAGCTTGGTGGACTCTTCGAAGTTCGCGCATGAGAAGCGGGACAAGATCCGGGACGCGGAGGATGCGCTGGCAGTGGTGCGTGTGCGGATCCATGAGGCGATGATCGCCAAAGCGGAGATCGACAGCTCTCTGCCGGATTCCCACCCCGGTGTGAACGCGGCCGAATACCCGACTGACGCGAAACAGGTAGGCAAGCGGCAGGCGGAGGAAAACGAGACGGCGCTCGCACAGGCCAAGGCTGACTACGCCGCGCGCGAGGCGGCCATCGCTGATGCCGAGCGTAAGGCGGCTGCGAAGGTACAGGCGGTTGACACCTCGGTGATCGAAGCGGACCCGAAGGTTCGTGCGCTGGTCGACCCGGATGACTCGCGGCAGGAGCGCCCGTCGGGCTCGCCGACGTCGGTCCCGGGCTCCTACAGCGCCATCGCCGCGGCTCAGGCGCGGAAGGCCAAGATCAACGCCAACGGCACCTACCCCGACGGTTGGGGGTGGGAGAAGATCGAGGCCGAGGACGCGAAGATCAAGGAGTACCAGGCCGAGAACCGTCCGGAGTGGGACAACAAGAACGGCCAGTGGATCAACGCTGATGGATCACCGGCTCCCGCGACCTCGTACGCGATGGTCGAGACGGCGGACGGTTTGGCACCGCTCAGTGGAGGCGCCGGCGGCGCCACCGCGCTCGCTGTGGGTGCTGGCGGCGCGCTGCTCGGTGCCGGTGTCGCGAAGGCGATCGCCAGCAAGTTCGGCGCTGGTGCGTCGGCGAAGGCGGCTACTGCCAGCGCCACCTCGAGGTCAGCCGCGGCCAGGTCTGCAGCTGCTCGGGCCGGTGCCACGGGTGGTGCCCGCGCGGGCTCCGGCGCCGGTGCGGGCGCTCGCGGTGCGGGTGCCCGTGGCACGGGAGCCGGCGGCCGTGGAACCGGCGCTGGAGGTCGTGGAGCCGGCCGCGCCGGTGCTGGCGGCCGTGGTGGACCCGGCGGTGCTGGCGGCCGTGGTGGCAAGAAGAAGGACCAGAACGGCAGCCAGAACCAAGAGTGGGAAGCCGACTACACCGACGACTGGACCGAGACCGCAAGCGACGTCCTCGATCCCAACGCATCCCGTGGGTGGGTCCGTAACGAATCGCCGGACGACACCAGCGACAAAAGGGATCGTCGCTAGCGCCAACGTCGTACAAACGTGCCCTGGCATTGGGCACCGGCGCGGCCGAACTGTCGACGTACCGCCGATACGTGTAGTTTCCACCTGCCCGAGATGTGTCGGGGTCAGTCATGGACAGGAAATGCGTCTGCGAGCGCTTAGTTGCAATCGCGTGCGTTTGGCGTTGACGGATCGGCAGTTCTCGTGCCAACTTTGATTGCGCATATCTCTCCGCAAAGAACCTTACTCGGGAAGTTGGACATGAGCCTTGATCTGCGCGGCCAAGAACGGCTGCAGCGTCTGCAGGACGACTTGGGTGACACATACTTCCAGGAGGTGCCGCCGCAGCAGGGTAAGGATGATGGCGACCGCGTCTCGGTCACTCTTGACGCCGCGGTCCGATTCACTGAGGTCCGCATCGATGACTTCGCCGGTGTCAGAACGACAAGTCGATCCTTCGCGGAGGCATTCGAGCAGGCCTACGCGGCGGCGGATGGGTTGCGGGCGCAGCGCTCAGCTGAATTGAGCCCCCGCCGAAGGGAACTAGAAGAGCGAGTCGAATCTCTTCGCAGAGGAACGTTTCGATGGCGCGACCCATGGGAGCGGCGGCGACGGGGGCTCGACGCTAATGGACGACCGGTTAATGGTAGTCGCCTTCGGCCCGCATCTGCATCTGGAAGCTCCGAGAATGGCTATCTCTCGGTGTCGCTTCCTGGTGGCAGGTTCGGAGCAATGAAGGTGAGGATCGACGAGGTGTGGCTACATTCCGCGAGTGTTCGCAACATTGAACAAGCGATGCGCGAGGCGATTATCAATGCGGGAGAGTGGGCAGTATGACCATCCGGATTGATGTCGAACGACTGATCCAAGCGGCATGGGAGTTCGAATTCATGGACGAGGAACTTTCGAATGCCCGACGCGAAGTTCGCGCGGGTCTCGATAAAGGCGGATCATTCGGGCCCTTGCTCCGTGCTTCGGGCGGGCACCATGACGCCTTTATCGATCAGATGGATACGGCTCTTTCAACTGGAATCGAAACCGCTCGAGAGTATCGTAGAACTCTGCTTGCGGTCGCGCGCGACCATGGTGCGACAGATGAAGATATCAGAGGCATATTCAAAGACCTCGAGAAGAGTATTGCCCCGGAGCGTGTGAAGTGACTGAAGCGCCGATGGCATACACTGACTTTGAAAAGATGGTTCAGGACGGTCTTAATGAATTTCAAAAGAACCTCAATGCTGGAATTGAATCAGTTCAGAGGAGGTTCAATACCAAGGTTGACGAAATCTCTAATTGGGAGTGGGCCGTAAAGCCGTGGTTGGTATACACCGTTAATCGAGGCATCGATGCGCTGCAGGATGCAATTCGTGAGCTGGTCGATACATTCGAGGAGGAGGCCCCCAAGATCATTGAGAAGATCGGCGAGATCAACGGCGACCCGATCACGCTAAATCTGCTTTCGAACGGATATATCAACGCTGGGCGTGTGCTCACCGATATTGGAGATTCGTACCTACCGGATGCGATCAGCCGCGTTCAGGCTGCCTGGAGCGAGGGAGAAGGACCGGAGGCGTTTGCCCGGCAGGCTCCTAAGCAAGCCTCCGCGGCGCTGGGCGCTGCCAGCGGACTCGGGGACGCAGCAACTGCACTTGGTGACGCTTCAAGCACGATCATTTCCTCGTGGCTAGACATCCAGTCGGCAATCCTCGGATATGCTGGAGAGATTGTTGATTCGATTGAGCAGGCGGCTAGCGGTGCGCAGATCATCACACTGGAAGTTGGTCCTGCAATTAAAGTAATTCTGTCGATCTTCGTCAAGGTGGCGGAGTTGGCTAATACGCTCATCCGATACGTTGCAGAAGATGCGACTGCAGGGGCCACTGCGTGGAACGTCCTAAAGTCCGGGAACTCGCTTGAAGGTCTGATGGCAGGAAATGCTTGGCCAGAGATCAGTGGTGTGGATGGCCGTGATCTGACGAACCGGACGAAGTGGTGATAAAGATTAGAACCCTCCGGATCGCAACCGCTTCGGGTCTCTTCTTAGGATTGATGTCTAGTTTGGCGCTCGGCGGGTGCAGTGCTGAAAACGCAAATAGTGAAGTTTACCCGGCCCCGAAATTTGATGTCGACGACCTGTGCCAAGAGATCGATGACATCGATGTTTTCACCCGTACATCGAGTGAGCGATGGATTATTGGTTCTTCGACTCCGTCTTCGACTTCGGATCGTCTAATAAGCCGTCTGGAATGCGACGTTGAGGGAGACACTCCGAACGGTAGTTTTTCGTTGCGCGTCCGGGCGACAGGTTATGGTGGCGAATCGAGGTCCATAGCTAAGGAAATTGCTAATAGGAAGCCGGTAGAACTATGTGATCGAGAGCAAGAGTCTTCGATGGTGGAAGGCATATGCCGAGTGCAGTTCTCGGAGTATCTGTCGACACCGCGTGTTCAGTCGTTGAGTGTCGTTCCGGGATCGTCGATTGTCGTCGAGGTAACGGTTTCATCGACGGCAGAGGCCGATCGTCGAGAGGTCAACGGACTCGGTGACAAGGTCATCGATAAGGTTGCGACGATGACGACGGAATAAGCCATCCGATTCGAGTCGTTTCAAAATTACCTGGCAAGTCCGCTGGTCTATTTCCGCGAGATGATTTGCCCGCAAGTTCGACGGCGTGATTGACGGCTCTTTATGGTTGAGGGTCCGGCCCCACGTACGTGGGTGGATCTGAGGAGGGTTGTGGGAGCGGTGGCTCCGTGCTGCTGGCGCGGTGGCAGGACTTCTCGCGCAGGTGCTGGCGCGCGCCGAAAGGCGCTTCTGAATCACACGTCGTGCGGAGCCATGGGCGGGCGGCGCGCAACCGGCCTTGCCTGTGTCTCGATGCAATGACCGCAGGTCGATCCGTCGCCGCACCGTCATCTGTGAAGAGCCGTTAACCCTTCAGCACTCGTCATAGACGTACGCCGCGTCGTCCTGTCCGACGAGGTCGCGGTCGCGGAGGATGGTGAGAGGGGCGTGGTCGGGGCTCGAGCAGACGTCGGCGAAGGTGAGGTCGGCTTCGGCTAGCGAGTCGGGGTATTCGATCTGGAGTACGTGGTCGCCGTAGACGTCGGTGTAGGCGGCGCACTCGGAGTAGGCGCCGCACTCCTCGACGACCGCGAAGTCGAAGCCGAGGTCGTCGTGGGCGGGGCGGGCGGCTTCGGCGGCGTTCTTCTGGGCTATCGCGAGGCCCTCGTCGTGAGCTGCCGAGACGTAGGACTCGGCGAGGGCGAGGGCGCCCTCCTGCGAGATCGCGTCGAAGCGGGTCCAGGTGTCGAGGTTGTCGATCTCTACGGCGTCGAAGCCGGCGTCCGCGCAGTCCGAGATGACCGGGGCGACGACCTCGAGGATCGCCTCGCGGGCGGAGGCGGTGGAGGGGTCGAGGATGAGTTCGTCGGGCCAGTCGGGGTCGCGTACGGGCTCGCCGGAGGCATCGCGCAGCAGCGCCGATGAGTGCTCGGACCAGTCGGCGTCGGGCTGGGTCTGGAAGCCGTTGACGTAGCAGACGTTGTAGGCGCCGTCGAGGGGTGCGGCGGTGGCGTCGCGGGCGACCACGTCGATCCGGGTGCCGTCGGACAGATGGTCCGCGGTGCCGCCGAGCTGGTAGTCGAAGACGCCGTCGGTCGGCGGGAGGTCGGGAGCTGTGTCGTCGGCAGTTGGCGAAGCCGGGGAACCGCACGCCGCCAACAAGATCAGGCTCACAAGCAGAACGAGGGCCGGGCTGCCAGCGGCAGCCCGGCCCTGCGTACGTAGGCGGATCAGTGGAGGACCGTGGGAGCGGCGGCTCCGTGCTCGGCCTTGCTCTTCGGCAGGAACCACGCGGGGATGAGCGTGACCAGCACGAGGATCGCGGCGATCACGAAGGTGGTCGAGAACGCCTCGGCCATCTCTGCCGGGATGGCCTGGAAGACCTCGGGCAGCTTGGCGGGGTCGAGACCCAGCGAAGCCGCGGCCTCACCGACCTTCTGCTGGTTGGCCGGGTCGGACATGAACGACTCCAGACCGCCGGCCGAGACCCCGAGCTTGTCGGCGAGGTCGTCCGCGGCGGAGATCGAGTCCTTGCTGGACAGCGCGTTGGTGAGCAGCACCGAGAAGAGCGCGGTGCCGGCGGAGGCGGCGACCTGCTGGACGATGTTCACCAGGGTCGTACCTCGGGCGATGGTGTGCTCGCGCAGCGTCGCCTGGGCGGCGGCGAAGGTCGGCATCATCGTGGCACCCATGCCGAGGCCCATGATGAACAGCGACACGAGGAGGTACCAGTAGGGCGTGGCCTCGTCGAGCCGCGAGAACATGAACATGCCCACCGCGATCGTGGTGAGACCGCTGAGGACGATCTTGCCCGGACCGGTGCGGTCGGCGAGCATGCCGGCGATCGGCATCGTGACCATCGCGCCCAGACCCTGCGGGGCCAGCAGCAGGCCGGCGTGGAGGGCGTCCTCGCCGCGTACCTGCTGGTAGTAGAGCGGGAAGAGCAGCGAGGCACCGAAGAACGCCATCGCGAAGATCGACAGGGTGACCACCGCGACGGTGAGCTCCTTGTTGCCGAAGAGGCGTACGTCGATCAGCGGGTGGTCGTTGCGGGACGACAGCGCCCACGGGATGAACGCGGCGATCAGCACCAGGCCCGCCACCATGAAGGAGAGCACCTTGGCGTCCAGGAACGTGCCGGCCTCGGGGATCGAGGAGACGCCGTAGAGGAACAGCGCCAGACCCGGGGACAGCAGCACCATGCCGAGGAAGTCGAAGGACTGCGACGGCTCGACGTGGTCCTTGGGCAGCGCCCGCCAGGCGTAGACCAGCGCGATGACGCCGATCGGGATGTTGATCAGGAAGATCCAGTGCCACGAGGCCGAGTCGATCAGCGCGCCACCGATGATGGGGCCGAGGATCGGGCCGAGGAGCATGGGTACGCCCAGGATCGCCATCACCCGACCGACCCGCTCGGGGCCGGCGGCGCGCGTCAGGATCGTCATGCCGAGCGGCATCAGCATGCCGCCGCCGAGGCCCTGGAGTACGCGGAAGCCGACCAGCATCGGCAGCGTGGTGGCCAGTGCGCACAGCGCCGAGCCGAGCGCGAAGAGCACGATCGCGGTCATGTAGAGGCGTTTGGTGCCGAACCGGTCGGCGGCCCAACCGGTCAGCGGGATCACCGTCGCAAGGGCGAGGGTGTAGCCGGTCATCGTCCAGGCGACCTCGGCAGAGGTGGCGTCGAACTCGCGCTGGAAGGTCTCCAGTGCGACGGAGACGACGGTGATGTCGAGGATCGACATGATCGATCCGAGCACTACGACGCCTGCGACGATCAGCACGCTCTTGTCGAGGTGGTCGTCCGGCGCCTTCTCAGGCTTGGCAGAAGTTTCTGTCACGGGTTGACAGCCTACGTGTGGGTTGATAAGTCCCCTAGCCATTATTCGCATTTGAATGGTGACCTGGCTCACCCAACATGCTCACCCGCCGCCTTACCGCGACGCACGGCCGCGGCGAGCATGAGGGTCTTGATCGCTCGGTAGACCGGGCGGATCAGCCAGCCGGGCAGCGTGCCGTGGCGCTCCTCCTCCCAGACCCGCGCCCGCGGGTGGGACTGGAGCAGCCGGTCCACCAGCGCTGGTGAGCCTGCATGCGGCGGGCCGGCGAGTACGTCGATCCGGCACACGTGCTTGATGTTGGCGTATCCGTACTGCGCCGGGTTGACCAGCCGCAGCGGAGCGCCGTGATCGCCGTCGAGCGGCTGGCCGCCGAGTCGGTCGGCGAGCATTACGTCCTCGGCCAGGAGATCCTCGAGCCGGGCCACGAAGTGCTCGCCGTCGAGGCCGCGGACCATCACGTGAGTCACGGTCGTGCCCGGTGTGAGGGCCGGTGCGACGTACCGCTGATAGACGTCGGCGAAGGCGGCGCCTTCCCAGTGCAGGTCGGTCACCGACCAGCCGGCGACGCAGTGGAAGTCGGCGTCGAGCTCGCGACGGTCGGCGCCGACGAGCTCGTCCACGGAGATCTCCAGCGGGGTCGTGAGCGCGCCACCGAAGACGACTGTCGGCCGTGCGCCCACCTCGGGTGGGGGTTGATCGACGCGTCGCCCGAAGCGCGGGAAGAAGTCGATCCGCTGCTGCCCGGGCGGGAGCGCGGCGCGGGGGTGGGTGGTCTTGGTCATGTCAGTCACCGTGGCAGGGCCCCGGCATGGCGCGCCTCGACCTTCGGGCGCGATGCCCTCATCCTCGAGGATGAGAAACCGTCGGTGCTGGCGGCTACGGTCGTGTCCATGTCCTTCGTACCCGTGACCGGCCGCGCGGTCTTCCGCCCGGCGCAGCCGCCGCGGGACTCGGCCGTGGAGTTCGTGGACTCCCGGCGGTCGGTGTCGTTGCCGATGCGGGCCGCGCTGCCGGTCCTGAAGAAGGCGTACGCAGCCTCCGACCTGCATCCCTCGGTCGCGCTGGTCGCCTCGGCAGCCCATCTCGGGCTCCGGTTCGTCGCCGCGGGGCAGCTGGAGCCCGCCGATGGTTCGTGGGCGGTCCGCTACACGCCGGAGGACGAGGAGAGGGTGCGGCTGCTGGCCTCCTCGCGCGCCTATGACGACCTGGACGGTGAGGCGGCCGAGCTCCTGGTGCGCGAGGTCGTGGCGGCGGTCGCGGACGCGGTGCCGACCTCGGCGCCGAAGGCATCCGGGTCGGGCGCGTTCCGGGAGTCGTTGCAGACCCGGTTGGCGCGCTACCGGACCGATGAGGGGCCGGTGACGGCCTCGTTGCCGTCGTTGGTGCGGCTCTCCTTCCGGGTCGAGGCGCCGGAGGAGGACCTGCTCGTGGGGTCGCTGACGTTGGTGCCACAGGTGCACGACGAGGCCGACCCGCTCCACGTGGCCGATGCCGCCCGGCTGTGGGACGAGGAGGACGCCGATCACGGATTCGGCCCGCGGGCGCGTACGCATGCGCAGGTCGCTCTCCGCGGCGCCGCCGAGGCGTGGCCCGTGCTCGACCGGCTGCTCGACCAGCCGGTGCCCTCGTCCCTGACCCTGGCTGGCGACGAGGTAGCCGGCCTGCTCGAGGACGGGGTCGAGTGGCTCAAGGAGCGCGGTGTCGACGTGCTCTGGCCGCGCTCGCTGTCGCGCGACCTGACGACGTCGGTGGCAGTGGACCGCGTGGCGTCCTCGTCGACCGACGCGCGAGAGGATCTGATGCGCGAGTCGCCGCTCGGGGAGAAGGGGCTCTTCGCGTTCCAGTGGCAGCTGGCGCTCGGCGGCGAGCCGCTCGATGCCGCCGAGATGGACGCCTTGGCGGCGGCCGCGGGTCCGGTGCTGCGGCTGAGAGGGGCATGGGCGGTCGTCCATCCATCGGTTCTCCGACGCGCGCGCAAGCGGCTGCTCAAACGGATCAGCGGTGGAGAGGCGCTGGCCGTCGCGCTGACCGGTCAGGTGCCGACGGAGGTCGCCGAGGCCGCGCCGGGCGAGAAGGTGATCATCGGGGCCTCGATCGGGCGGCTTCGCGACCAGGTGATCGCGGCGACCGAGGGACCCGCCGTCGAGGTGCCGGACGGGCTGAAGGCGACGTTGCGGGGCTATCAGGTCGAGGGACTGACCTGGCTGGCCGGGATCACCTCGCTCGGGCTCGGTGGCTGTCTGGCCGACGACATGGGGCTCGGGAAGACCCTGATGACGATCGCGCTCCACCTCCATCGCCAGAACGAGCGTCCCGGGCCGACCCTGGTGGTCTGCCCGGCGAGCCTGCTGGGCAACTGGGAGGCCGAGCTCGCCCGGTTCGCGCCCGACGTGGAGGTGCGACGCCACCATGGCGCCGAGCGCGACGTCGAGGGTGCGAGCGGCGTCGTGCTGACGACGTACGGGACGATGCGGCGCGACGCCGAGCTGCTCTCGGCGGTGCCCTGGGGGCTCGTCGTCGCCGACGAGGCGCAGCACGTGAAGAACGCCTCCTCCGCTACCGCGAAGGCGCTCCGCGAGATCCCTTCGCGCGCCCGGGTGGCCCTGACCGGCACCCCGGTGGAGAACAACCTGACCGAGCTGTGGGCGCTGCTGGACTGGTGCGTGCCGGGTCTGCTCGGCAGCCGGCTGGCCTTCCGGCGCGCCTGGGCGAGCCAGATCGAGGCCGGCGCGGACGTCGGGAAGGCGAAGGAGTTCGCGGCGCTGGTCGGCCCGTTCCTGCTGCGCCGCCGCAAGTCGGACCCCGGGGTCGCTCCCGAGCTCCCGCCCAAGACCGAGACCGACCACCTGCTGTCGCTGACGCGGGAGCAGACGGTGCTCTACGAGGCCTACGTACGCGACGCGATGGCGAGGATCGAGCGGCTCGACGCCGACGACCCGCAACGTCGAGGGCTGGTCCTGAGCCTGCTCACCGGGCTCAAGCAGATCTGCAACCACCCGGCGCAGTTCTTGAAGCAGGAAGGGGGCCGGATCGTGGGGCGGTCGCAGAAGATCGACCTCCTCGACGAGCTGGTCTCGACGGTCCTGGCGGAGGACGGGGCGGTGCTGGTCTTCACCCAGTACGTCGCGATGGCTCGTCTCCTCGAGGCCCACTGGGCCGCCTCCGGTGTGGAGCACCAGTTCCTGCACGGCGGCACCCCGGTCCCGGAGCGCTCGCGGATGGTCGAGCGCTTCCAGGGCGGCGAGGTGCCGGTCTTCATGCTCTCGCTCAAGGCCGGCGGGGTCGGTCTCAACCTGACCCGCGCCGACCACGTGATCCACATCGACCGCTGGTGGAACCCCGCGGTCGAGGACCAGGCCACCGACCGGGCCCACCGCATCGGCCAGACGCGTACGGTCCAGGTGCATCGGCTCATCACCCAAGGCACCGTCGAGGAGCGGGTCGCGGAGCTGCTGCAGCGCAAACGAGTGCTGGCGGACGCGGTCCTCGGGGGCGGCGAGGCCGCCTTCACCGAGCTCTCCAACGCCGAGCTTCGCGAGCTGGTGAAGCTCGGCCCCCAGAAGCGCCGAAAACGTCGCCGGATCGCCTCATGAGCAGGGCGGCATGAGCAAGGCGCTGACCTTCGCCCGCGAGCCGCACCGGCGTGGGATGGTGCGGGTCGAGTCGTGGTGGGGTCGGGCGTTCCTGCGGGCGATCGAGGAGCTGGCGTACGACGACAACCAGCTCTCCGGTGCCCGGGCGCTGGCCCGCTCGGGGCGGATCGGCGGGCTGGTCGTCGAGGCCGGCCGGTTCGCGGCCGCGGTCGAAGACGAGCGCGGGCTGTGGACGCTGACCGGCACGGTTCCGGTGCTGGACGGGAACTCCGTCGCTGCGCTCGCCGAGGTCCTCGGTGCTTCGCCCGACCGGGCCGAGGCTCTCCTGGTCGGCGAGCTGCCGCTGGACGTGGCCGAGCACGCCGAGGAGGCCGGGGTCGAGCTGGTTCCCTACGGCGACGAGCTCGCGGTGACGTGCACGTGCGGGCACTGGCACGCGGTGTGCGGCCACTCGCTCGCGGTGCTCCATCAGCTCTGCTGGACGGTCGACCGCGATGCCTCCGTCCTGCTCCATCTGCGTGGCGCGGAGCGTGAGGAACTGCTGGGGCTTCTGCGGAGCGGCCTGCCCCAGCAGCTGGACGAACGGCCGTCGGGCGAGGCGACCCGCGACCAGGTCGACGACGTCGAGATCGCGCTCGACGCGGTGCTCCGGGCACGCCACCTGCTCGAGGAGTGAGATGGCCCTGGAGCTGACGCGATAGCCTGGCGGAATGACCTCGGCCCCGACCAAGACCAGGCGCGAGCAGATTCTGGACACCGCGGCCGAGCTCTTCGCGGCCCGCGGCTTCCACGGCGTCTCCGTCTCCGAGCTCGGCGCGGCCTGCGGGATCTCCGGCCCGGCGCTCTACAAGCACTTCCCGAGCAAGGACGCGATGCTCGCCGAGATGCTCGTCTCGATCTCCCAGGAGCTGCTCCGCGAAGGACGCGCCCGGGTGAAGGGCGCGTCGAGCACTGCCGGGGCCATCGAGGCGCTGATCGACTGGCACGTCGACTTCGCGCTGCGCGACCGGGCCCTGATCGTCGTCCAGGAGCGTGACTGGCAGTCGCTCCCGCACGAGGCGCGCGAGCAGGTGCGCACCCTGCAGCGGAAGTACGTCGACCTCTGGGCCGACCAGCTCCGCGACCGCAACCCGGCGCTGGCCCTCGACAGCGCTCGTGCCATGGCCCACGCGGTCTTCGGCCTCATCAACTCGACCCCTCACAACCGGGTCCTTCCCGAGGAATCCACCCGTGCCGTGCTCACCAAGATGGCCCGAGGTGCCCTCGCCGAGTAGGCATCGGCAGAGGGTGACTTCGGTGTGGGGCTTGTCACGCGAGGTTAATGAACGTTAACCTCGCTCCATGGCGGCGAATCTGCGCGAGCTGACACTCGAGCTGCGAGAGCGGCTCGAGCGCGTACGGCAAGGGGGGAGCGAACGCTCCCGGCAACGGCACACCGATCGCGGGAAACTGATTCCGCGAGACCGGGTGGACGGGCTCCTCGACCCCGGGTCACCGTTCCTGGAGGTGAGTCCGCTGGCGGCGTACGGGATGTACGACGACGGCGACGAGTGGGCGGTGCCGTCCGCGGGGGTGATCGCCGGGATCGGTCTGGTCGCCGGCCGCAAGTGCATGGTCGTCGCGAACGACGCGACCGTGAAGGGCGGCACCTACTACCCGCTGACGGTCAAGAAGCACCTGCGGGCGCAGACGATCGCCGCGGAGAACAACCTCCCGTGCATCTACCTCGTCGACTCCGGCGGCGCGTTCCTGCCGAAGCAGGACGAGGTCTTCCCTGACCGTGAGCACTTCGGCCGGATCTTCTTCAACCAGGCCAACATGTCCGCCCGCGGGATCCCACAGATCGCCTCGGTGATGGGCTCGTGCACCGCCGGTGGTGCCTACGTGCCGGCGATGAGCGACGAGACCGTGATCGTGCGCGACCAGGGCACGATCTTCCTCGGCGGGCCGCCGCTGGTGAAGGCGGCGACGGGCGAGGAGGTCACCGCGGAGGAGCTCGGCGGCGGGCTCGTCCACGCGTCGAAGTCGGGCGTCGTCGACCACCTGGCCGACGACGACAAGCACGCGCTCGAGATCGTCCGCGGGATCGTCTCGACCCTGCCGGAGCAGGAGACGCGGACGACGACGTACGACGAGCCGGTCGAGTCTCCTGAGACGCTCGCCGACGTGGTACCCGCCGACACGAAGACCCCCTATGACGTACGCGAGGTGATCCGCCGCATCGTCGACGGCTCCCGCTTCCAGGAGTTCAAGCAGCTCTACGGCGAGACGCTGGTCTGCGGGTTCGCCCACATCGAGGGGCAGCCGGTCGGGATCGTCGCCAACAACGGCATCCTCTTCTCCGAGTCGGCGCTCAAGGGCGCTCACTTCGTCGAGCTGTGCAACCAGCGCGGCATCCCGCTGGTGTTCCTGCAGAACATCACCGGGTTCATGGTCGGCAAGGAGTACGAGAACAACGGCATCGCCCGCGACGGCGCCAAGCTCGTCACCGCGGTCGCCTGCTCGGTGGTCCCGAAGTTCACCGTCGTCATCGGCGGGTCCTACGGCGCCGGCAACTACGGCATGTGCGGGCGTGCGTACGACCCGCGGTTCCTGTGGATGTGGCCCAACGCGCGGATCTCGGTCATGGGCGGCGAGCAGGCCGCATCGGTGCTCGCGACGGTCGCCGGCAAGCCGGACGACGAGGAGTTCAAGGCGCCGATCCGGGACCAGTACGAGACCCAGGGCTCGCCCTACTACGCCACCGCGCGTCTGTGGGATGACGGGATCATCGACCCCGCCGACACCCGACGGGTGCTGGCGATGGGGCTCGCGGTGGCGGCGAACGCGCCGACGCCCGAACCCCGCTACGGAATCTTCAGGATGTGACTGGGATGTTTGAGTCAGGGATGTTCGAGAGTGTTCTGGTCGCCAACCGCGGCGAGATCGCGCGACGCGTCTTCCGCACCTGCCGTGAGCTGGGGATCCGGACGGTCGCGATCTACACCGCGCTCGACGCGGATGCGCCCCACGTACGCGACGCCGACGAGGCCGTCGAGGTCGCGTCCTACCTCGACGCCGACGCGGTGGTCGCGGCTGCTGCCGAGGCAGGTGCCGCGGCCGTCCACCCGGGCTACGGGTTCCTCTCCGAGCGGGCGGAGTTCGCGCGGGCGGTGGCGAAGGCGGGGCTGACCTGGGTCGGCCCGACGCCCGAGGTGATCGAGCAGATGGGCCGCAAGGACGCGGCCCGGGAGATCGCGGTCGCCGCCGGCGTACCCGTGGTTCCGCGGGGCGAGGACAGCCCCTACCCGCTGCTGGTCAAGGCCGCGGCGGGTGGCGGCGGCAAGGGCATGCGGATCGTCCGCTCGTCGGAGGAGCTCGACGAGGCCCGCGCGGCGGCCGCCCGCGAGGCGCTGAGCGCGTTCGGCGACGAGACCCTCCTGATCGAGAAGTACGTCGAGCGGGGCCGTCACATCGAGGTGCAGGTCTTCGGTGACACCCACGGCAACGTCATCCACCTCTTCGAGCGCGACTGCTCGACCCAGCGTCGCCACCAGAAGGTGATCGAGGAAGCTCCGGCTCCGACGCTCACCGACGAGCAGCGGAACCTGGTCCTGACCAGCGCCGTCGCGCTCGCCCGCCAGGTCGACTACACCGGCGCCGGGACCGTCGAGTTCCTGCTCGACGACGCCACCGGCGACGCCTACTTCCTGGAGATGAACACCCGTCTCCAGGTCGAGCACCCGGTGACCGAGGAGATCACCGGTGTCGACCTCGTCGCGCTCCAGCTCCGGGTCGCTGCCGGTGAGCCGCTGGGCATCGCCCAGGACGACGTACGCGTCGACGGCCACGCCATCGAGGTCCGGGTCTACGCGGAGGACGCCTTCGAGGGCTTTCTGCCGCAGGCCGGCCGGACCTCGATCGTGCGCTGGCCCGAGGGTGCTCGGGTGGAGCACGCGCTGGAGAGCGAGCAGGTGGTCAGCACCGCCTACGACCCGATGCTCGCCAAGGTCATCGTCCACGGCACCGACCGCGAAGAGGCCCGTGCGGCGATGGTCAAGGCGCTCGACGCGACCGCCGTCCTCGGACTGACCACCAACACCGGCTTCCTGCGCGTGCTGGCCGCCTCGGACGCCTTCCGTGACGCGGAGATCGACACCGCCTGGCTCGACCGCAACGAGGTGCCCGCACCCGACTCCGAGGTCCCGCGCGCGCTCGTCGCCTGGGTCAGCGCGATGCTGTCGGCGGCGTCGGACACCACGACGCCGTTCCGTGCCGACGGCTGGCGGCTCGCCGGCTCACCGGCGCCGACCGTCGTCGACCTCGACCGCAGCGTCACCGTCGACCGCCCCTCCGGCCGCGTCGCCAGTGATGTCGCCAGTCACCTCGTCCGGCAGCTCAGCGCGGCCGACCACGTGCTCGTGGCCATCGTCGACGGCGTACGCCACTGGGCGGCCATCAACGTCCAGACCGGCCTCGCCGAGATCGTCCACCAAGGACACCGCTTCGACTTCTCCCCTCCCGACCGCGTCGCCGGCGCCGCCGCCCACCACAGCGACGGCGCCGTCGAGGCCAAGATGCCCGGCACCGTCATCGACGTCCGCGTCCAGGTCGGCGACACCGTCGACGAGGGCCAGGTCCTCGGCGTCATGGAGGCGATGAAGATGGAGGTCTCCCTCAAGGCCCCGTTCGCCGGCACCGTGACCGTGGTCGGTGTCGGTGCCGGCTCCCAGGTACCGCTCGGGGCGGAGCTGTTCGTGGTGGAGCCGGCCGATGACTGACCTCCCCGCGGTCGTGCCCCACGACGACCTCCCGAACAGGATCACGATCTACGAGGTCGGTGCACGGGACGGCCTGCAGAACGAGCAGACGGCGATCGACACCGGCGTCAAGGCCGACCTGATCACTCGGCTGCTCGATGCCGGGCTGAGCCCGGTGGAGGCGACGAGCTTCGTGCACCCGAAGTGGGTGCCGCAGCTGGCCGACGCGAAACAGCTCATGGAGGAGCTGGTCGACCGGCTCGGCGACAGGGCGCGGGAGCTCCCGGTGCTCGTCCCCAACGAGAAGGGTCTCGACCGCGCGCTCGAGCTGGGGCTGCGGCACATCGCGGTCTTCGGCAGCGCGACGGAGACCTTCGCCAACAAGAACCTCAACCAGACCTTCGACGGTCAGTGGGCGATGTTCGAGCCGACGATGGCTCGGGCCAAGGACGCCGGGATGACCGTCAGGGGCTATCTGTCGATGTGCTTCGGCGACCCCTGGGAGGGCCGGGTTGAGATCGCGAAGGTGGTCGAGGCTGGCAAGCGGCTCCTGGATCTCGGCGCCGACGAGCTCAGCCTCGGGGACACGATCGGCGTCGCGACCGCCGGCCACGTGAAGGCGCTGATCGGAGCCTTCACAGCAGAAGGCGTCCCGACCGACCGGCTCGCGCTGCACTTCCACGACACCTACGGCCAGGCCTTGGCCAACACCCTCGCCGGCCTCCAGTCCGGCGTGACCACCTACGACGCCAGCGCCGGCGGTCTGGGCGGTTGTCCGTACGCCAAGAGCGCGACCGGCAACCTGGCCACCGAGGACCTGCTCTGGATGCTCGACGGCCTGGGGATCGAGCACGGTGTCGATCTCGGCAAGGTCGCTGACACGAGCCGTTGGCTCGCCGACCACCTCGGCCGGCCGAGTCCCTCGGCCGTCGTACGTGCCTTGCGGGGCTAGCTGGGGACACGCCCTAGACTGCACTCAAGAGTGACGGCCGGGTGACAAAAGACGGACCGCCGCGACAATCTCTACTAACTTGGTGCAGAATAGCGGGATCATGGCGCGCAAAGTCTTTCTCCACGTCGGCGCTCCGAAGACGGGCACGACGTACCTCCAGGACAGGTTGTTCCACAACCGGGTGTCCCTGGAGAACCATGGCGTCTTCTACCCGGTCGGCGGCCAGCCGGACTTCTTCCGGCCGGCCCTCGACCTGATCGACCGCCCGTGGGGCGGGATGAGGAAGACCGTCCACGGCGAGTGGGACACGCTCGTCAAGCGGGTGCGCCGCCACGAGTTCGAGACGATCCTGATAAGCCACCATCTCTTCGCCGGCGCCCGGCCCGACCGGGTCGAGAAGGCGATGACCGACCTCGGCGAGGGCGGCCGCACCGAGGTGCACATCGTCTACACCGCCCGTGACATCGCGCGTGTGCTGGCCGCGGAGTGGCAGGACCAGGTGCAGCGCGAGCGCAAGGTCACCTTCGCCCGCTACCTCGAGCGGATGCAGACCGCGAAGCAGTCCCGCTCGGCCGCCTGGTTCTGGCGTACGCACGGCCTGCCCGACGTGCTCAGCCGGTGGGGTCGCAACCTGCCGCCGGAGCGCGTGCACCTGGTCACCGTGCCGCACGACGGAGCGCCGAGCGAGGTGCTCTGGCGCCGGTTCTGCGAGGTCGTCGGGATCGAGGAGTCCTGGACCCCGATCGACAGCGACCGCCACAACCAGTCGCTCGGTCGCGCGGAGGCGACGCTGCTGCGCCGGCTCAACGCGCGGCTCGAGGCCGAGGAGCTCCCCCGCGAGGACTACCGCCACCTGGTCACCGACGTGATCGCCAAGCGCACCCTCGCCCACCGCGACGGGCGCGAGCGGGTCACCCTGCCGCCGTACGCCTTCGACTGGGCCGACCAGGTCGCCGAGTCCTGGATCGAGTGGGCCGAGCTGGCCAAGGTCGACATCGCCGGTGAGCTCGACGACCTCCACCCGCAGCGTCCCGACGCCGACGTCGAGTGGATCGACCCGGACGCGCCGCGCACCAAGGACGTCGCCGACGCGGCGATCGACGCCCTGGTCGCGGTCGTCGTCGAGGCCGCTCGCACCGACCCGCCCCAGGGCCCGGTCGCCTCCCGTGCCGCCGGCCTGATGCGGCGGGTCAAGGGGCGACGCTCCTGATGCCAGCTGCACCCACCAGGGGTTGGGGTTGGGCCGCGCACCTGCGCGAGGGCGGTACGACTCCTTGGACATCCTGGTCCGAGCCCGCCACGCCCTCCACGACCGACCACCTGCCGGGTGCCGAGATGCTCGAGCTGCTGCGGCGGCTCAACACGACCGGCCCGTCGGAGCCCTCCCGGGTCGACGCCCTGCTGAGCACGAGCCCGCCCGGCCGCGGCCGCCGCGACCTGCCGCTGCTCGGGGACACCGAGACGAGGACCTACGGGCCGCTGCCGGTCGACCCGTCGACGCTGTCGGCGCGCGAGCTGCTGAGAGCGGCGAGCGTGCTGCTCGCCGAGGACCTGCTCGCCACCGTGGAGACCGCGCCCGCTCCGCGCCCGCGACGGTGGTCGCGCCGACCGAGGAAGTCGCAGCCCGCCCAGCAGAAGTTCCCCTATCGCCTGGTCGGTTCGCCGTGGCTCACGCTGCCCATCCGCGAGGAGCTGGAGCGGCGCGGAAGGCTGCCCGGTGGCGACGGCTACACCGTCTACGTCCTCGGTGGCCCGTTGGACGAGGTCGCCGCCGGTGCGTGGAGGTTCCGCACCTTCACCAACCGGGTCAACCCCTGGAACATCTGGATCCGGGACGCACAGTGGCGCGGGTGGCTCGGTCCCCGTGCCGACCTGCCCAGGATCGCCCGCTGGTGGGCCGCACGCGTCGGGAAGGGCCGCGTCGAGATCGTCACCGATCCCGCCCTGCTGCCCGGCCTGCTCGGTGTGGACACCCTGCCCGGCCCCTGGCCGATCTCGGCCGAGGGCAACGAGGTCGCTCGCGTGATCGGGCAGGTTCTCAGCGTACGAACCGATCTCGAGACCCAGCGGAAGCTGCTGATGGGTCAACTGCGACCACGCCTGGAGAAGCTCGAACCGCTCGTTCCGGACGCCCGAGAGGTCGGCGTCCCTTCGCAAAGTTTGGATTGGGTCGAAACACAGGCGCGGGCCCAACGTGATGCATTGGTGGAAGCCGGATACGCTCTCCACGGAGACCCTGACCGGCTGCTCCCCTCGGGGGTGGCGACGCAGGGTCCCGACGAGCGCCGGGCGCTGGCGCTCGCGTTGTCATTGCTGGCGGGGCGTTCCTAGAGGAGTAGAACGTTGGAGACTGGGCGGCGCGTGCTGCTTCATGTCGGCACCCCGAAGACGGGCACGTCCTATCTTCAAGACGTCCTCTTCCACAACCGGGAGTCCCTCGCCGGGCAGGGAGTCCACTACTTCGCCGATCGCTTCGACGCCCACTTCCTGGCGGCCCTCGACCTGATGGACCTGCCGTGGGGCGGCATCGAGGAGGAGGCGACCGGCGCCTGGGACGCGCTCGCGGAGAAGGTGCGCTCCGTCGAGAACGGGACCGTGATCATCTCCCACGAGATCCTGGCGAGCGCGTCCTGGCAGCAGGCCAAGCACGCGCTGGACTCGCTGGGCGGCGACTCCGAGATCCACATCATGCTCTCCGCGCGCGACCTGGCCCGGCAGATCCCGGCCGAGTGGCAGGAGAACGTCAAGCACCGCTCGGTCGTGACATACGCCGAGTTCCTCGAGGAGATCCGCGACCCCGCCCGCGAGGGGCGGATCGGATCGTGGTTCTGGGGCGTCCAGGAGCTGCCCGACATCCTCGACAGGTGGACCCAGGGCATCGCGCCCGAGCGCGTCCACCTGATCACCGTCCCGCCGCCGGGCTCGTCCTCGTCGCTGCTGTGGGAGCGGTTCTCCACCGCCTTCGGCCTCGACGACCTGACCATCGACTTCGAGGGGATCGACCGCGGCAACCCGTCCCTCGGCGTACCCGAGGCGGCCCTGCTCCGCGAGATCAACCTGACGGTCGTGCCGGTGCTCGAGCCGGCCGACTACCGGCCTTTCGTACGCGAGTTCCTGGCCCACCGCACGCTGGCCAAGCGCCGCGACTCCGCGCGCCTGGCGCTCTCCCCCTCGATCCTGCCGTGGGTCGAGGCGCTCTCCGAGGGCTGGGTCGAGGCGCTGTCGGGACGTGGCTACGACGTCGTCGGTGGGCTGGAGGAGCTGCTGGTGCCGGCCGACCTGGCGGGCAAGCCGTTCGTCGACCCGGACACGATCTCCTCGCGCGAGGTGCTCGACGCCGGCGTCGCCACCATCGACGCGCTGCTCCAGGAGGCCATCCGGCTGCGCAAGTCCGAGGCGCGCCTGGAGGACGAGGTCGGTGAGCTGCGTGCCGAGCTGGAGCACACCCGGTCGCTGGTGCCGAAGCAGCGTGCCCGCGAGGGCCTCGAGCGTCGCTGGTGGGGCCGCGCGGTCCTGAAGGTCTACCGCCTCGTTCGGCGGTAGGGCGTGTCCTAGCGTGTCCTAGAGGATCGCCTCGAGCCGTCCCGCGGCGCGGGCACGGTCGAAGACGTGGACCCGGTCCCAGGAGCCGTCGGCGTCACCGAAGGTCGCCGCCGTCAGCAGCCGCGGCTGGTCGTCGGTCCAGCGGCCCCAGTGACGCTCGAAGGACTCGGCGCGGACCATCCGCCCGCGCTCGTGCTGGCCGTCGAGCGCCGCGACGCGCGGCACGTCGATCATGACCAGCGACGTACGCCAGCCGCGGGCGCTGGCGATCCGCCCGAGCAGCTCGCGCCGACCGGGCCGGGTGGCCGGGTCGTGGACGAGGAGGGTGTGGCCACCGGGGGTCGGGCCGAGCAGGACCAGGACGATAGTCGCGATCGCGTGCCACAGGTGCACCAGCGGCCGGTAGAGGCGGTAGGGCACCTCCGGCAGCCGTGCCGCGAGCCAGCGCCCCGGGGTCTCCGGGTCGAGGGTGCGTACGTCAGGACGCCGGTCGGCCACGTCGCGGATCAGCGTGCTCTTGCCGGCGCCGGGTACGCCGCCCAGGAGGAGCAGGTGAGGTCTCACCTCGACCCCGGCAGCGCGGGCTGGGCTGATCGGGGCGCACGTCGTGTCGACGGTCATCTGCTGCTCCTCCCAAGCGGACACCAACAGTGTGGAGTTCCGTTTTCAGAGGAACGTAGGACGGACCTGTGAAGTTCCTGTGAGCCGGGTTCAGGGGTTCTCGGGGTGACGCGGCAGCAGCTCGCGCGAGGCGTAGCGACCGATCTGGTACGTCATCCAGCCGTCGGCCCCGGCGCCGACGACACCGCCGACCAGCGGTATCCGCTTGGCGGCCATGGAGATCATGCCCCTGCCGGTGACCCGACTGAGCAGCTCCTGGGCCACCTCCGCGGCGACGATGGCGTCGATCGCACGGTCGTAGGTCGGCGCGGTCGCGATGGCCATCGGCGGAGCGGGGACCTTCTTCGCCTGGATCTGCTTGCCGACCTTCTCCTCGCTCAGGAGGGTGAGCAGGACGGCGTTGCGGACGCGGGGATCGGTCAGGTCGTAGCCACGCAGATGCGCGATCGCGGCCACCTGGCGGCACTGGATGATGGCCATCCCGGTGATGTTGGCCGGGAGCGTGATCGCCTGGGTGACCACACCGCCGATGTTGGTCGCGAAGCCGCCGACGCCGGCCAGCCGCACGTGGTTGTCGATGACGTGCTTCACCGCGAGCTCGACGTCGTTGTCGTGCTCCTTGAGGTGCTTCTCGGCGGCCGCGGCCGCTGCCGGGAGTGGGCCGACCCCGACGATCGCGTGGTGCAGCGCCTGCCGGACCACGGTGGTGGTCACGCCGGGAGCGGACTGGATGACCTTGGGCGCGAGCCGGCCGGCCGCACTGGTGAGCACTGCCTTGGGTCCGATCATGAGCCAAATCTTAAGTGTGTGGTGGTTGGCGCCGCGCGGGGCGATAACGTTTCGTCGTGGCGAAACGTGGGGGACCGATCGAACCCGAGCCTTCGCCGTGGGCCTTTGCCGACCTCCGGGACCCAGGTGCGGGCCACGGTGGGGCTGAGCTCGACGATCTGGTGGGCATGGGTGCGGATGTCGCGCCCGGGACACTCCTGGCCGCGTACCGGCACGGGATCTTCCCGATGCCCGGGGAGTCCCAGCGGGATCCGATGATGTGGTTCTCACCGGTCCGGCGCGGCGTACTTCCGCTGGACGGGCTCGTCGTCTCGCGGTCCTTGCGCAGGTCGGCGCGGGACTTCGAGATCAGGATCGACACCAGCTTCGACCAGGTGGTGGCCTCGTGCGCCGACCCGCGCCGGCCCCACGGCTGGATCGACAAGCGGATCCGCCGGGCGTACGGGAACCTGCACGAGCTGGGCTGGGCGCACTCGGTCGAGGCCTGGCAGGACGACCGCCTGGTCGGCGGGCTCTACGGGGTCGCCATCGGCGGCCTCTTCGCCGGTGAGTCGATGTTCCACCGGGTCCGCGACGCGTCCAAGGTCGCCCTCGTCGGGCTGGTCTCGGCGCTGCGCGATGCGGGGTCGATCGACCAGCGGATCCTGGACGTGCAGTGGCGCACGGACCATCTGGCCTCGCTCGGCGTCGTCGAGATGGGTCGCAACGACTACCTCGACCGCCTGGAGAAGGCGCTCAGGCTGCCGCTCCCGGAGGCGTTCGGCGGCCCTTCGGTGGCGGAGTCCTAGAGGACGTACGCCTCGGCGCCGGTCTCGCTGACCATCGGCCGCCCGGCGGCGGCCCAGTCGAGCATCCCGCCGGCGAGGTTGACGACCTCGAAGCCCTGCTGGGCGAGGTAGTTGACTGCCTGGGCGCTACGTCCGCCGACCTTGCAGACCACCAGGGTCTGGCCCTCGGGCAGGTCGCCGAGGCGCGCCGGAAGCTCCTGGAGCGGGATGTGCGTCGCGCCCTCGATGTGGCCCGCGGCCCACTCGTCGTCCTCGCGGACGTCCAGGACGGCCACGGGCAGGGGATCGGGCACGCCGGCGATCTCGACGGTGGGGATGGTCACCGGTCAAGCCTACTTGAGAAGCCGGGACATCCGCCGATCGGCGAGCGGCTTCCCGCCGGTCTGACAGGTCGGGCAGTACTGCAGGCTCGAGTCGGCGAAACTGACCTCGAGGATCGTGGTTCCGCAGACCGGGCACTTCTTGCCCGCCTTGCCATGCACGGCGAGGTTGGTCTTCTTCTCGCCCTTGAGCTCGCTCATCGCCAGGCCGGAGTCGCGCTGGACGGCCTCCTCGAGTGTCGTCCGCAGCGCGGCGTAGAGGCTCTCGGACTCCTCCTCGGTCATCTCCGAGGGCTTGAACGGCGACATCTTCGCCGCCCACAGGATCTCGTCGGAGTAGGCGTTGCCGATGCCCGCGATGATCGACTGCATCCGCAGCACGCCCTTGATCTGCTTACGGCCCTGACCTGCGAGGATCTCGCGGAACCTGGCCAGCGTGAAGTCGTCGGCGAGGGGGTCGGGGCCCAGTGAGGCGACACCGGGGATGTCCTGCGGGTCGTGGACGACGTAGAGCGCCAGGCGCTTCTTGGTGCCGCCCTCAGTGATGTCCAGACCCGTGTCGTCATCGAGGACGACCCGGATCGCCAGCCCCGACTTCGACCCCGGGCGGGGCGGTGCCGCCGGGATCTCGTCGCGCCACCTGATCCAGCCGCCGCGGGCAAGGTGGAGCACCAGATGGACGCCGCTCGCCTCGATGTCGATGAACTTGCCGTGGCGACTCACGTTGTCCACGAGCGTGCCCTCGACGGCACTCAGCGGCGGATCGTACGTCTTCAGCGCGCTGAACTGCGCGACGTGCACCTTCGTGATCGCGCGGCCGTCGAGGCGACCGCGCAGGTCCTCGGCGAGCGCTTCGACCTCGGGGAGTTCCGGCATGTCCGCGAGTCTAGGTCGTCAGGCTTGCGCAGTGGGAGCAAATCCCGCTAGCATCGAACACACGTTCGATGCTAGCAATCGATGTGAGAGTCTGCGCCTTTCTAGGATTGATCTTAGAAAGGCGAATAGAGACCTACGCTCGTGAAAGATGTGGATCGCTAGCGAAATCTAAGACGCGTCCTAGAGATGTGGATATCGTCTGATCATGGACCCCATCCGCAATCCGTACGCTCCTGGCGCCGGTCAGCGGCCCCCTGAGCTCGCTGGTCGCAACGAGCAGCTCGGGCAGTTCGACGTGGTGCTGGAGCGGGTGGCACGCGGTCGCCCGGAGCGGTCGCTGGTGCTCACCGGGCTCCGTGGGGTCGGCAAGACCGTCCTGCTCAACACGCTGCGGTCCGCGGCGGTCCGCAAGGGCTGGGGCACCGGGAAGATGGAGGCGCGCCCCGACCAGTCGCTGCGCCGGCCGCTGTCGAGTGCCCTGCACCAGGCGGTGCGCGAGCTGGGTCATCCGAACGGGGACGACGTCGATCACGTTCTGGGTGTGATCCGGAGCTTCGCCCAGCGGGAGGCCGGTCCCAACGCCAAGCTGCGCGAGCAGTGGTCACCCGGCATCGAGGCGCCGGCGGTGCGGGGCCGGGCCGACTCCGGTGACATAGAGATCGACCTGGTCGAGCTGCTCACCGACGTCGGCGGGCTCGCTGCCGACGTGGGCAAGGGGGTCGGCGTCTTCATCGACGAGATGCAGGACCTCGGCCCCGACGACGTCTCGGCGATGTGCGCGGCCTGCCACGAGATCAGCCAGTCGGGACTGCCGGTGATCGTCGTCGGCGCCGGCCTGCCGCACCTGCCGGCGGTGCTCTCGGCGAGCAAGTCCTACTCCGAGCGGCTCTTCTCCTACCAGCGCATCGACCGTCTGCAGCGTGACGCCGCCGACCGTGCCCTCGCCGCCCCCGCCGGCGAGGAGGAGGCCGAGTTCGAGCCCGCCGCCCTGGCCGAGATGTACGCCGCCACCGGCGGTTACCCCTACTTCATCCAGGCCTACGGCAAGACCGTGTGGGACCAGGCGCCGCGCTCACCGATCACCCTGGAGGACGTGAAGGTCGCGGCTCCCGAGGCCGAGCGCGAGCTGGCGGTCGGCTTCTTCGGCTCGCGCTACGAGCGCGCCACCCCCGCGGAGCGCGACTATCTGCGGGCGATGGCCGACGCCGCCGTCGAGCTCGGCGCCGACGACATCGGCACCGTCGCCACCGCGGACGTCGCCGCCTTCCTCAACAAGAAGCCGCAGTCGCTCTCCCCGGCGCGTGACGCGCTGATGAAGAAGGGCCTGATCTACTCCGGTGAACGTGGCCGGATCGCGTTCACCGTTCCCCACTTCGGCCGCTACCTGCGCCAGCAGGGCTGAGCCTGATCGGGTCATCGGTCACGTTCGCGAAGGCCGGATGACCCTCCCCGCACCCTGAGGGATGCAGCAGCGTGGTGACACCATCACCTGTGAAGGGAAGCCCGATGGCCATTTCCCAGACCTCCGCCCTCGGTGAGATCGACCCCGGCGCCTCCCGCTCGAAGCATCCGGCTCTGATGTTCCTCGGGGCGTCCGGCACGGTGACAGGAAGCCGGTTCCTGGTGACGGGAGGAGCCGATCGGCTGCTCGTGGACGCCGGTCTCTACCAGGGCGTACGCGACCTGCGACGGCTCAACTGGGCGCCGTTCCCGGTGCGTCCCGCGGACCTGGACGCCGTCGTGCTGACGCACGCGCACCTCGACCACACCGGCTATCTGCCGCGGTTGGTGCGGGACGGCTTCGCCGGAGAGGCGCTGTGCACGCCGGGCACCGCGGCGCTGGCCGCGATCGTGCTGCGCGACAGCGCGCATCTCCAGGAGGAGGACGCGCGGTACGCGAACGAAGGTGGTTGGTCGAAGCACGACCCTGCGCTCCCGCTCTACACGGGGGTAGACGCCGAGCGGACGCTCGAGAGGCTGCACCCGATCGCGTTCGGCGAGCCGCGTTCGGTCGGCGAGATGGTCGTGACGTTGCGTCGCGCGGGCCACATCCTCGGGTCGGCGGTGGCCACGGTCGATGTCGGTGATTCTCGAGTCGTGTTCAGCGGAGACCTCGGCCGGCCGGACCATCCGATCCTGCGAGCCCCCGTGCCTCCACCGGCGGCCTCCACGCTGGTGCTCGAGTCGACCTACGGCGACCGCAGTCATCCTGCGCCGGACCCCGACCTGTTCGCGAGCGCCGTACGCCGCACCATCGACCGCGGCGGTGTCGTCCTGGTCCCCGCCTTCGCCGTGGACCGGACCGAGCTGGTCCTCCTGGAGCTGCTCCGGCTGCGTCGCGCGGGCGAGATCCCGAAGGTCCCGATCTTCGTCGACAGCCCGATGGCGCTGGACGCGCTCGACGTCTACCGAGCGGCCGCGGCGGCCCACAGCGACGAGCTCAAGGCCAAGCGGTCGGCGCCGTTGAGGGACCTCGACCAGCTCGATGTCCACCGGGTGCGGGACGCTGCCGGGTCTGAGCGGCTCAACCGCCCCAAGGAGCCGTGCATCATCATCTCGGCCTCGGGGATGGCCACCGGCGGTCGGATCGTCCATCACCTGCTTCGCCAGCTCCCCGATCCGCGCAACAGCATCGTGCTCACCGGCTTCCAGGCCCAGGGCACGCGGGGACGACAGCTGGCCGAAGGCGCCCGGACACTGAAGATGCACGGTAGGTACGTCCCGGTCCGCGCGGAGGTGGTGGCGCTCACGGACTTCAGCGTCCATGCCGACGCCGACGAGCTGGTCGCGTGGGTCGCCTCGGCGCCCGAGCTCCCGCGGACCGTCTACGTCGTGCACGGCGAGCCGGCGTCGTCGCGAGCGCTGGCCGACCGCATCCAGGACGAGCTCGGCACCGTGGCCGTCGTACCTCGCCTGGGCGAACGGGTGCTCCTGAGCTCATGACCCCCCCTGCCGTTCGCCTCAGCGATGGCTCCGGCAGCGGTCGGGGACCAAGGACCAGCCCTGGCGGCACTTCGTCCCTGGGTTCGCCCCGCCGTCTCGGCGGATGCTCGACCGAGACGACAAGGGAGACGGTCATGGCACATCCTGTGGTGCACTTCGAGATCGCCGGCGCGGACGGGGAGCGACTCGTCGCGTTCTATCGAGACCTGTTCGGCTGGGAGATCCAGGGGGCGGGCCCCGACTACTGGCTCGTGACAGCCGGAGATGAGGGAATCGGTGGCGGCATGATGCAGACCCGCGACGAGATGCCCTCCTACGTCACCGTGTACGTCTCGACCGACGACCTCGAGGCCAGTCTCGGTCGCGTCGGGGAGCTGGGTGGCGAGACCGTCTTGTCGCCCATGGAGATCCCCGGCGTCGGGTTCTTCGCCATGTTCCGCGACCCCGGCGGCAACATCATCGGCCTGTTCCGCGAATGACGTGCCAAGACAGCAGAGAGAGGTTCGACCGATGACGAGTGAACGAGCCGCGGAGACTCTCCCGGACCGACCACGCTGGACGGCTGGGCGGGTCATCGCCGTCGTGGCGGGAAGCGTTCTTCTGGTCATCTCGCTCGGCCTGATCGCCGGCGGAGCTGCTCTGAGCGTGGCCTCGGTCCTGCGCGACTCCGACGGCTATCTGATGACCGACGGGGTGGCGATCTCCGCTCCTGGTCACGCGATCACCTCCGGGACGATCGACATCGAGACCGGCCCCGGGGTGGACGTCCCCGAACGACTGATCGGGGACGCGAAGCTGGTCGTCACCTCGGCCGAGGAGCGGCCGGTCTTCGTGGGCATCGCGCGCTCAGCGGATGTCGCCGCGTACCTCGCCGGGGTTCAGCACTCGACGATCGACGGCCTCGACGGCCGGACCCCGACGTACGACGCGGTGGCCGGAGGTCCTCCGACGATCCTCCCCGCCGACGCCGGGTTCTGGACCGCCTCGTCGACCGGCACCGGGCCCCAGACCCTCACCTGGGACATCGAGCCGGGCGACTGGACCATCGTGGTGATGAACGCCGACGGCAGCGCTCCGGTGACCGCCGTGGCAGCCGCCGGGGCGTCGGTCCCGGTGCTCGGCGCCATGATCGCCGTGTTGCTCGGCCTCGGTGCCGTACTCCTGCTGGTCTCGCTCGCCCTGCTGATCGGTGGGCTGCTGTCGGCGAGCCGGGCGGAGCACCGGGAGCCCACGGCAGCCGCGCGATGACGAGGGCCCCGGCTCCACCCGCGTGGGGCTCGCGCTAGCGGTAGGCCGCCTGCCCGGTCAGCGCCTGGCCGATGATGAGCTGGTGCACCTCGCTGGTCCCCTCGTACGTCAGGACCGACTCGAGGTTGTTGGCATGGCGCATGATCGGGAACTCCAGCGTGATCCCGGCGGCGCCGAGGACGGTCCGGCACTCCCGGGCGATCGCGATCGCCTCGCGGACGTTGTTGAGCTTGCCGAGCGAGATCTGCTCCGGACGTAGCCGTCCTTCGTCCTTGAGCCGGCCGAGCTGGACGGCGAGCAGCATGCCCTTGCCGAGCTCGAGGGTCATGTCGGCGAGCTTGGTCTGGGTGATCTGGTAGGCCGAGAGGGGCTTGTCGAAGATGTCGCGGCCGGCCGCGTAGTCGATCGCGGTCTCGACGCAGTCGCGGGCAGCACCCAGTGCGCCGAAGACGATGCCGAAGCGCGCCTCGTTCAGGCAGGAGAGCGGACCCCGCAGACCCCTGACCTCCGGGAAGGCGGCGGAGTCGGGGAGCCGTACGTTGTCGAGCACCAGCTCGCTGGTCACCGAGGCGCGCAGCGAGAGCTTGCGCTTGATCGCGGGGGCGGAGAAACCGGGGGTGTCGGTGGGGACCGCGAAGCCGCGTACGCCCTTGCCGTCCTCGCCCTCGTCGGTCTGGGCCCAGACCACGGCGACGTCGGCGACGGAGCCGTTGGTGATCCACATCTTGTTGCCGGTCAGGATCCAGTCGCCCGACGCATCGCGTCGGGCGCGGGTGCGCATGCCGGCGGGGTTGGAGCCGAAGTCGGGCTCGGTGAGGCCGAAGCAGCCGATCGCCTCGCCGGCGGCCATCCGGGGCAGCCACTCCTGCTTCTGGTCCTCGCTGCCCCACTTCCAGATGGCATACATCGCCAGGGAGCCCTGCACCGAGACCAGCGAGCGCAGCCCGGAGTCACCGGCCTCGAGCTCGAGACAGGCCAGGCCGTACGCGGTCGCCGTGGTCCCGGCGCAGCCGTAGCCCTCCAGGTGCATGCCGAGGACGCCGAGGCTGCCGAGCTCCTTGGCGAGCTCCTTGGCGGGGATCTGGCCGGTCTCGTACCAGTCGGCGACATGGGGTTTCACCGATTTGTCGACATAGGCGCGGACGGTGTCGCGGATCGCCCGGTCCTCCTCGGTGAGGAGGTGGTCGATCGAGAACAGGTCGAACGGGGTCTGGGCCATGGTGGCCCTCCTTTCGGAGATCGGCTTTCGGGGTCAGACGAACGCGTTGATGCCGGTCTCGGCACGGCCGATGAGGAGCTTCTGGATCTGGCTGGTGCCCTCGTAGAGGGTCATGACGCGGGCGTCGCGCATGTACTTCTGGACGGGGTACTCGTCGACGTACCCGTAGCCGCCGAAGGCCTGGATCGCCAGGTTGGCCGCCTTGACCGCGGCCTCGGAGGCGAAGAGCTTGGCCTTGCAGGCCTCGGTGCCGAACGGCTCGCCCGCCTCGATGAGCGAGGCGGCACGCCAGGTGAGCAGCCGCGCGGCATCGGCGTCGACCGAGATCTCGGCGATCATGTCCTGGACGAGCTGGTAGGAGGCGATCGGCTTGCCGAACTGACGGCGCTGGGTCGTGTAGTCCACGACGGCTTCGAGGCAGCCCTGGATGATCCCGGTGCAGCCGGCGCCGACCGAGACCCGGCCCTTGTCGAGCGAGGTCATCGCGAACTTGAAGCCGTCGCCCTCGGCACCCACGAGCGCATCTGCCGGCACACGTACGTTGTCGAAGCTCAGCTCCGCGGTGGCCTGGCCCCGCAGGCCGAGCTTGCCGTGGATCTCGGTGCGCCCGAAGCCGGGAGCGTCGGTGGGCACCAGGAACGCCGAGATGCCCCGGGCTCCTTCGCCTCCGGTGCGGGCGAAGACCAGGCAGACGTCGGCCCAGGTGCCGTTGGTGATGAAGATCTTGGAGCCGTTGATGACCCAGTCGCTGCCGTCACGTACGGCCCGGGTCTTCAGGCCCGAAGGGTCGGAGCCGTTGTCGGGCTCGGTGAGCCCGAAGCAGCCGAGCTCCGTGCCGGTCGCGATGCCGGGGAGCCACTGCTGCTTCTGCTCCTCCGAGCCGTGATCCAGCAGGACCTTGCCGAACAGGCCCATCGAGACCGACACGATCCCGCGGATCGAGGAGTCGGCGCGGCCGAGCTCCTCCATGCCGAGGCAGTAGGTGATGTAGTCGCCGCCCACGCCTCCGTACTCCTCCGGGATGGTGAGGCCGAAGAAGCCGAGCTCGCCGAGCTTGGGGACGATCGTGAGGTCGACCGCCTCGCGACGGTCCCACTCGGCCCGGAACGGTACGACCTCCTTGTCGAGGAAGTCCCGCGCCATCTTCTTGAACGCGAGCTGCTCCTCGGTGAGCGTGAGATCCATCAGTCCTGTCCCTTCAGGTCGGCGGTGCCGGTGCGGTTGCCCGCCTCGTCGTAGGTGTAGAAGCCGCGGCCGCTCTTGCGGCCGAGGTGGCCCTGCTCGACCAGCGCGGTCACGGTCGCCGACGGCGCGTCGGCCGGGTCGCCGGTCTCCTCGAAACGGGCGGTCCTGGTGAGGTAGCCGATGTCGATGCCGGTGAGGTCCATCAGCTCGAAGGGCCCCATCGGGTAACCCAGCGCGGTCCGCGCGGCGGTGTCGATGGCCTCGACCCCGGCGTAGCCGCCCTCGAGCAGTCCGATCGCCTCGTCGCGTACGGCACCGAGGAGACGGTTGGCGACGAACCCGGGGATCTCGTTGTCGAGCACCACCGGGGTCTTGCCGAGACGGTCCACGAACTCCAGCGCCGCCTCGACGGCGACGTCGCCGGTGCGCGGCCCGCGCACCACCTCCACACACGCCATCACCAGAGCGGGGTTGAAGAAGTGCAGGTTGAGGAACCGGTCGGGCCGGGCGGTGGCGGAGGCCATCGAGGACGGTACGAAGCTGGAGGAGTTGCTGGCCAGCAGCGTCTGCGCGGGGCAGAGCCCGTCCAGTCGCGCGAAGAAGGCGCGCTTGAGGGGGAGCCGCTCCACGATCGCCTCGATCACCAGGTCGACGTCGGCGGTCTCCTCGGTGAGATCAGTGGTGAACGACAGGCGGTCGAGGGCGGCCTCGACCTCGTCGGCCGGCCGGCGGCCCTTGGCGACCTGCCGGTCGAGCCGCGTGCGCAGATCGACGAGCGCACGCTCGAGCGCGCCCCGGTCGATGTCGTAGAGGGTGACCTCGCAGCCGGCGAGCGCGGCGACCATCGCGATCTGCGACCCCATGGCTCCGGAGCCAGCGACGAGAACCTTGTCGATCACAGTCCGCTCCAGTTCGGTGTCCGCCTGGCCAGGAACGCCTGGGCGCCCTCGCGCTTGTCGTCGGTGGTGTAGAGCAGTGACTGGGCGAGCTGTTCGACGACCAGTCCGGTACGCAGGTCGGCGTCCATCCCGGTGCGGATCACCGTCCTGGCCAGCCGAACCGCCAGCGGCCCCTTGGCGAGGATCGACCGCGCAACCTCCCGCGCCGTCGCGAGCAGCGTCTCGGGCTCGGCGACTCGAGTGACCAGGCCGGCGGCCAGCGCCTCGTCCGCGGTGAGCAGGTCGCCGGTCAGGATCAGGTCGATCGCGCGGCCGACGCCGACGAGCCGGGCGAGCCGCTGGGTGCCGCCGGCACCGGGCAGGACCGACAGGTTGGTCTCGGGGAGACCGAACCGGGCGGTGTCGGCGGCGATCCGGATGTCGCAGGCCATCGCGAGCTCGCAGCCTCCGCCGAGGGCGTACCCGTTGACGGCGGCGATGGTGGGCTTCTCGAACGTCTCGACCTCGTCGTAGAGCCGCTGCATCGAGGAAGCCAGCCCGGTGTGCAGGTCGTAGCTCCGCAGCTGGCCGATGTCGGCGCCGGCGGCGAAGGCCTTCTCGCCGGCACCGGTCAGCACCACGGCGCCGACCGAGTCGTCTCCGCGGAGAGCGTCGAGCGCGGCCCGCAGGTCGGTCTGGACCTGGGCGTTGATCGCGTTGCGGACCTCGGGCCGGTTGAGCGTGATCACCGCGACGCGGTCGTTGACCTCGACGAGGAGGGTCTCGTAGGTCGTCATGGGGTCTCCAGGAGTAGTGAGATGCCCTGGCCGACGCCGACGCACATGGTGGCGACGGCGCGGTGGGCGCTGCGTACGGACAGCTCGATGGCGGCCGTGAGGGCGAGGCGGCCGCCGCTGGCGCCGAGGGGGTGGCCCAGCGCGATCGCGCCGCCGTTGGGGTTGACGTGGTCGGCGTCGTCGGGGAGCCCGAGCTCGCGGGTCACCGCGAGCGCCTGCGCGGCGAACGCCTCGTTGAGCTCGATCACGTCGATGTCGCCGATCGTGAGTCCGGCACGGTCGAGGAGCTTGCGCGTGGCCGGGACCGGGCCGATACCCATGATCCGGGGTGGTACGCCGGCGACGGCTGCTCCGCTCACCCGGGCCAGCGGGTCGAGACCGTAGGTGGAGACGGCCCGCTCGGAGGCCAGCAGCACGACGGCGGCCCCGTCGTTGACGCCGGAGGAGTTGCCCGCGGTGATCGAACCGTTCTCGACGATCGGCCTCAACGCGCCGAGCTTCTCGAGGGTCGTCGAGCGCGGGTGCTCGTCCGCGTCGACGATGACCGGGTCGCCACTGCCGCGAATCGGTACCGGGACCGAGGTGATCTCTCGTGCCAGCCGTCCGTCAGCGATCGCCTTCGCGGCCCGCTCCTGGGAGCGGAGCGCGAACGCGTCCTGGTCGGCCCGGCTGATCTCGCGCTCGGTGGCGAGGTTCTGCGCGGTCTGCGGCATCGCATCGGTGCCGTATGCGGCTTCCATGGCGGGGTTGACGAACCGCCAGCCGATGGTGGTGTCGTGCATCTCGTTGGTACGCGACCACGGCCGCGACGCCTTCGGCATCACCCACGGGGCCCGGGTCATCGACTCGACGCCGCCGGCGACCACCAGGTCGGCCTCGCCTGCCCGGATCATCCGGGCGCCCTGCGCGACCGAGTCCAGGCCCGAACCGCACAGTCGGTTGACCGTGCCTCCCGGGACGTCGACCGGGAGGCCGGCGAGCAGCCCGGCCATCCGGGCGACGTTGCGGTTGTCCTCGCCGGCCTGGTTGGCGCAACCGAGGAGCACGTCGTCCAGGCGCGCCCAGTCGACCGTGGCGTACCGGTCGACGAGGTGGCCGATCACATGGGCGGCGAGGTCGTCCGGCCGGACCGCGGCCAGCGCACCGGCGTACCGCCCGAAGGGGGTACGCAGCCCGTCGACCAGATAGGCGGTGCTCATGGTGCTCACCCCGCACCACCCGTGTCGCCGGAGACCTGCTCGCGCAGCTGGAACTTCTGGATCTTGCCGCTCGGGGTCTTGGGGAAGTCGTCGAGCACGACCACCTTCTCCGGCCAGTACTGCTTCGCGACCCCCTTCTCGGCGAGGAAGGTCCGCATCTTCTCCATCCCGAAGCCGGCCTGCCCGTCGCGGAGGACCACACACGCGCAGGCCCGCTCCTGGAGCCGCGGATCCGGCATCGCGACCACCGCGACGGCGTCGATGTCCGGGTGCTCGTAGAGGACGTTCTCGATGTAGGCGACCGGGATGTTCTCCCCTCCCCGGATGATCACGTCCTTGGTGCGACCCGAGATCCGGAGATAGCCGTCGGCGTCGACGTACGCCAGGTCGCCCGTGTCGAACCAGTCGCCTCGGTCGTCGGCCGCGGGTCGCAGCTGCTCGCGGGTGAGCTCGAGCCGCTCGGCATAGCCGACGAAGAGGAAGGGTCCACGAACCTGCAGGGCGCCCTCCTCGCCGGTCGGCAGCTCCTCACCGGAGGTCACGTCGACCACCCGGATCTCCATCCCGGGCCACGGGAAGCCGTCGGTCTCGACGATCTTCTCCTCGGGATCACCCGGGATGCCGATGGTGACCAGGCCCTCCTCGGACTGGCCCCAGCCGCCGACCACTACCAGGCCGGGCAGCTTCTGCTTGGCCTCGCGGACCATCGCCCGCGGGATCGGCGCGCCCATGCAGCAGAACCGCACCAGCGAGCCGGTGTCGTGATCGGCCAGGTTGGCCGCGGTGATCAGGTCGTGCAGGAACGGTGTCGCGGCCGAGGTGTAGCTGATCCGGTGCTTGGCGATCAGCTCGACGAAGACCTGCGGGTCCCAGACGTCCTGCAGGACGCAGGTCGCGCCGTTCTGCACGTTCAGCCTGGCGCCGTACAGGAATCCGGTGAGGTGGGCCAGGGTCGAGGCCATGTGCAGCACGCTGTCGGCGGTGATGCCGAGCCGTTCGGGCAGCGGGTCGTTGGCCGCCACCATCGTGTTGTGCGTGTGCATGACGCCCTTCGGCTCCCCGGTGGTGCCCGAGGTGAAGATCAGCAGCGTGACGTCGTTGGGGTCGGGTCGCAGCTCGTCGAGGACGGCCGGATTCTGGCCGTCACCCGCGGCCACCAGGTCGGTCCAGGACTGTTCGCCGACCACGACGACCTCGGGGTCGAAGTCCCAGCCGCCGCGCAGCCGCTCGACCATCCCGGGGTAGTCGAACCCCCGGAACTCGGAGGGGACCACGAGGAGCTTCGACTTCGCCATGCCGACCATGAACCCGACCTCGCGCTCCCGGTAGATCGGGATCAGCGGGTTGCTGACCGCGCCGACCCGGGTCGCGGCGTAGTGGACCACGATCCACTCGATCCAGTTGGGCAGTTGGAAGGAGACCACGTCGCCGCGGCCGATGCCCCGGGCGCGCAGCCCGAGCGCCACCCGGTCGACCTCGGCCGCGAGCTCGGCGAAGGTGACCTGACGACGGCTGTCGACGAAGGCGACCTTCTCCGGGGTCGCGTCGGCCGCCTCGGCGAGGAAGTCGGTGATGACCTTGTCGCGCCAGTGCCCGGCGCGGGTCTCCCGAGCGATCCGCTCGGGGGACAGCAGTGTCTCGAACATGTCCGGTTCCCGTTCCTGAGCCAGGTCAGCTCATGGTGAGGCCGCCGCTGACGCTGACGGTCTGGCCGGTGATGAAGGAGGCCTCGTCGGAGGCGAGGAAGGCGATCGCGTTGGCGAGGTCCTCGGGCTGGCCGAGGCGGCGCAGCGGGATCGCCTTCTGCAGCGCCTCGCGCAGCTTGTCGCCACCCATCGAGGCGAACAGGGCGGTGTCGGTCGGTCCCGGGCAGACGCAGTTCACGTTGACCTTGGCGCGGGCCATCTCGCGGGCCATCGCCTTGGTGAACGCGATGACGCCACCCTTGGCGGCCGAGTAGACGGCCTCGCCCGAGGAGCCGACCCGGCCGGCGTCGGAGCCGAGGTTGACCACCTTGCCGTAGCCCTGCTCCGCCATGATCGGGAGCACCTTCTTGGAGGTGTTGAGCACGCCGTAGAGGTTGATCTGGATGATCCGGTCCCAGGTCTCCGGCTCGGAGTCCACGAACGGCTCGCCCTTGTCCCAGCCCGCGTTGTTCACGAGTACGTCGATCCGACCGAGCTCGGCGAGGACCTGGTCCACCATCGCGTCCACCGAGTCGCGGTCGGTGACGTCGGTGCGGATGCCGATGGCGCCGTTCCCGAGGGCCGACGCGGTCTGCTTCGCGGTCTCCTCGTTGATGTCGGTGACGACGACCGTCGCCCCCTCCGCGCTGAGCTTGGCGGCGACGCCGGCGCCGATGCCCTGCCCGGCGCCGGTGACGATCGCGATCTTGTTGTCGAGCTTTCCCATGGTGCTGTCCCTTCGAGTGCGGGCTCAGGGCGCGTACGCGCGACCGAGCAGGTTGCGGGAGATGACGAGCTTGGAGACCTGGGCGGTGCCGTCACCGATCTCCAGGCCGATGACGTCGCGCAGGCGCTGGCCGACCTTGTGCTCGGTCGAGTAGCCGATGTGGCCGAGGGTCAGCAGGCACTGGTGGATGACGTCGGTGGCGAGCTTGGGAGCCCAGAACTTCGCCATCGCGGCCTCGGCACTGTGGTCGCGGTCGTTGTCCTTGCGCCACAGCGCCTCGTAGCAGACGTGACGGGCACCTGCGACGTATGTCGCCTGCTCGGCGAGCGGGAACGAGACGCCCTGGAAGGTGCCGATCGGCTTCCCGAACGCGACCCGGTCGCGCGACCACTGCAAGGCCTCGTCGAGGCTCTGCTGAGCGGCTCCCAGGCAGAGCAGCCCGATGATCGCCCGCGAGTAGTCGAAGCCCTGCATGACGGAGACGAACCCGCCGCCCTCCTCGCCGATCATGTCGGCGCGGGTGACCCGGACCCCGTCGAAGTGGATCGAGGCCCGCCCGATGGCGCGGCTGCCCAGGTCGTCGAACGCGGTCCGGGAGATCCCCGGGTCGGACATGTCGACCCAGAAGGCGCTGACCCCACGGGCGCCATCCCCACCCGTACGCGCCAGCACCACGGCGCCGTCGGCGGCCATGCCCAGCGTGATCGAGGTCTTCTCGCCGTTGAGCACCCAGGCGTCGTCCCCGTCAGGGACGGCCTTGAGCCCGAGACTGGCCGCGTCGGTGCCGGCTCCCGGCTCGGTGATCATGATGCAGGGCACGATCTCGCCGGACGCGATGCCGGGCAGCCACGCCTGCTTCTGCTCCTCGGTGCAGTTGCGCACCAGGATGTCGCTGATCAGCGCGGTGTTGATGATCAGGTAGCCGGCGTTGAAGTCGGCACGGCCGACCTCCTCCGCGGCGATGCCCGCGATGACGGCGGTGGCGTCCTGGCCGCCGTACTCCTCCGGGATGCGCAGGCTGGTCAGACCCATCTGGGCCATGTCCAGGGCCTGCTGCCGGCGGAAGACCGCCGCCTTGTCGTCGGCCTGGTAGTGCGGTGCGAGGACCTTCTCGGCCCACCGGTGCACCTCGATGCGGAAGGCCTCTTCGTCCTCGTCGAACCCGTAGTGCATGGTCTCTTCCTTCGCTCGCGTTCGCGGCTCAGTGCCAGTTGACGTGCGGGGCGAAGTCGGGCGTGCGCTTCTCGGCGAACGCGGTCGCGCCCTCCATGCCCTCGGGTGAGACGCCGAAGATGTCGAGCGCGCTCATCGCCATGTTCGACAGCCCGGCCTGGTGGTCGGTGTCGGCGTTGAAGGACTGCTTCAGGAAGCGGATCGCGGTCGGGCTGAGCGCCGAGACCTCCTCGCACCAGGACTTCGCCTCCTTCAGGAGCTCGTCGGCCGGGACGACCTTGTTGACCAGACCCATGTCGAGCGCCTCCTGGGCGGAGTACTGCCGGCAGAAGAACCAGATCTCGCGGGCCTTCTTCTCGCCCACGACACGAGACAGGTACGCCGACCCGAACCCGGCGTCGAAGGAGCCGACCCGCGGGCCGGCCTGGCCGAAGCGAGCGGTCTCGCTGGCGATGGAGACGTCGGCGAGCACCTGCAGGACGTGGCCACCGCCGATCGCGATGCCGTTGACCGCGGCGATGACCGGCTTGGGGATGTCGCGCATCAGCTTGTGGAGGTCCCCGATGCGGAACCTGCCCAGCTCGGCGGGACCGTAGTCGCCGGTCTCGGCGCGCTGCTTGACGTCGCCGCCGGTGCAGAACGCCTTCTCGCCCGAGCCGGTCAGCACCACGGCTCGTACGTTCTCGTCGGACCAGGCCGCGTTGAAGGCGGCGATGAGCTCGTCGACCGTCTTCGCGCGGAACGCGTTGTAGCGGTTCGGCCGGTTGATGGTGATGATCCCGGCCGCGCCGTCGACCTCGTAGGTGATGTCCTCGAACTGGCTCACGACTGCCTCCACAGCAAAGAGTGAATATTGGTTCAGTGAGAGTGAACGTATGTTCATTTTCAGGGATGGTCAACGTCTGGTGAGGAGTTTTTGCCCTAGGATGAATCTCGATTCATCTCAGGAGGAGACCCATGTCAGAGCCCGAAACGTCGATCAAGCCGCACGACGCCGCCCGGCAGGCGCTGGTCGAGCACCGCTCCCGCCAGCTGCTCGACGCGGCGGCTCGACTCATGGAGCGAGACGGCTCCGAGGCGGTCTCGATGCAGGCGTTGGCGGCCGAGGCGGGCGTGAGTGTCGGCCTGATCTATCGCTACTTCGGCAGCAAGGACGACGTCCTCCTCGCCGTCATCACCGACGTGCTCGACGCCTTCTCGACCACGGTCCCGGCGGCGGTCGAGGAGGCCGGCGAGGATCCCGTACGCCGCCTGGCGGCCGCCTTCGCGGCGTACTGCCGGGTCATCGACTCCCATCGTCACGCCGCGGTGCTGACCTACCGCGAGTCGAAGTCGCTCGACGAGGCCGGACGCGATCGGATCAAGCGCCTCGAGGTCGAGACCAGCGAGCCGTTGCGCGCAGCGGTGCGTGACGGCGTCGAGGCCGGGAAGCTGGTCGCCGCCGACCCGGACCTGGTCGCCTACAACCTGCTGCTGCTCGCACACGCATGGGCGCTCAAGCACTGGTACTTCGAGCAGACCAGGACCCTCGACTCCTACATCCGCGACCAGCTCGCCCTCGCTCTGCGGGCGATCCTGGCGGACGGTCTCGGTGACACGTACGCCGATCTGCTGACCGTCGGTCGCTGATCCGTTCGCAGGCAGGGTCCGAGGCTGGGCCGGTCAGTGCGTCGAAGTCTCGCCGAGGGCTTCGATGGCGCGCCGGCCCAGGCTGCCGCTGATGTGGTCGCGCATGACCTGCTCGGCCCGGTCGGCGTCCTGGTCGAGCACGGCGGCGGCCAGAGCCTTGTGCTCGGTGCGGACGCGTTCGATGTCCGAGCGGGAGTCGGCCTGGGTGCGTAGCCCGACCTGGCGGTAGCGGTCGGCCTTGTCCCACAGCCCTTCGAGGACGCCGATGAGCGGCTCGTTGTGGGAGGAGCGATAGACGGCGCGGTGGAATGCGCGGTGAGCGACCAGGCTCTCCATGCTGGCGTGACCGGAGAGCGGCTCCAGGGTGGTGAGTGCGGCCTCGATCCGGCTCGCGTCACCGTCGGTGCGTCGCTGTGCGGCCAGGGAGGCGGCCAGCGGGTCGACGCAGGCACGGACCTCGTAGAGGCTGCGCGCCTCGTCGGCGGTCAGCTCGACGACCCGCGCGTCCCGGTGTGAGGAGAGGTTGACCATCCCCTCGGTCGCCAGCCGCTTGAGCGCCTCGCGCAGGGGGGTCGTGCTCACGCCGATCTCCGCGGCGATGCGCTCCTGGCTGACGACGGCACCGGGACCGAGCTCCTCGGACAGGATCCGGCGCTTGATCTCCTCGTAGGCGTACTCGCTCTTGCTCTGGAACGGCCGAGCGGGGCCTGAGCTCAGTGACTCCACGGCGCAAGGCTAGTGGATTGAGCCGACAGACGACATCCTGTAGCCTATAGGCTCAGCGAAGAGGGGACGGGATGAACAGCTTCGACAGTCACGGGTGGCTCGACACCGCAGACGGACGAGTGGTGGTGCGCCGGATCGACGCGGTTCCGGGGGGCGAGCGCCTGCCGTTCTGTCACAAGATCGTGCTGGAGAACCTGCTGCGCCATGAGGACGGCGAGACGGTCACCGGCGATGACATCCGGGCGGTCGTCGACAGGTCCCGGCGTCCGCACGACATCGCCTTCCACCCCAGCCGGGTGTTCCTGCACGACACCAACGGAGTGCCGGTGCTGACCGACCTGGCGGCGCTGCGCGACGCGGTCGTCACGGCCGGTCACGCGGCCGAGCTGGTCGACACAGTGGTCCCCGCGCACCTCACCGTGGACCACTCGGTGGTGACCGACTACTTCGCCCGTCCCGACGCGCCGCGGCTCAACGTCGGACGTGAGTACGAGCGCAACGCAGAGCGCTATCGCTTCCTCAAATGGGGCAAGCAGGCGTTCGCGGGCCTGGAGGTCGTCCCGCCCGGGGCCGGGATCATGCACCAGGTCAACGTCGAGTTCCTGGCCGACGTGGTCACCGTCCGTGACGGCGTCGCCTTCCCGGACACGGTGGCCGGCACCGACTCGCACACCACCATGGTCAACGGGCTCTCGGTGCTGGCCTGGGGCGTCGGGGGCATCGAGGCCGAGGCGGCGATGCTGGGCCAGCCGGTCTCCATGCTGATCCCACCCGTGGTCGGGGTCGAGCTGGTCGGAGAGCTCCGCCCCGGAGTCACCGCGACCGACCTGGTCCTCACCCTGACCGAGCGGCTGCGCCGGCACGGAGTGGTGGGCAAGTTCGTCGAGTTCTTCGGTGAGGGCGCAAGCGCGACGAGCATCGCGACCCGGTGCACCATCGCCAACATGAGTCCGGAGTTCGGGTCGACCGCCGCGGTCTTCCCGATCGACCAGCTCACGCTCGACTACCTGCGTCTGACCGGACGGACCGCAGAGCACGTGGCCGTGGTCGAGGCGTACGCCAGGATGCAGGGTCTGTGGCACGACCCGTCCGTGGTGCCGGTCTTCGACGAGCGGATCCGGGTCGATCTCGACGAGATCCGGCCCAGTCTCGCCGGGCCCCGCCGGCCCCAGGACCGGCTCGACCTCGATCAGGCCCCTGGCTCGTTGACGCAGTTCCTGGGGGATCGGGCGCCGGCCGACGGACCGACCCACGGGCCGACCCACGGAGCCACGCACGGAGCGGTCGCGATCGCCTCGATCACCTCGTGCACCAACACCTCGAACCCGGCGGTGATGGTGGCCGCGGGGCTTCTCGCCCGCAACGCGGTCGAGCGCGGCCTGGTCGCCAAGCCATGGGTCAAGACGAGCCTGGCGCCGGGGTCCAAGGCGGTGACCGGATACCTGGAGCGAGCCGGTCTGGCTCCCTACCTGGACAAGCTCGGGTTCTCGGTCGTCGGCTACGGCTGCATGACCTGCATCGGCAATTCGGGCGATCTCGTGCCGGACCTCGCCGAGCGGGTGGAGTCCGAGGACCTCGTCGTCGCCTCGGTGCTCTCCGGCAACCGCAACTTCGACGGCCGGATCCACAACGAGGTCTCGCTCAACTACCTGGCCTCGCCGCCGCTCGTGGTGGCGTACGCCTTGGCCGGGACGGTCGCGCTGGACCTGACCCGGGAGCCGCTCGGCACCGACCGCGACGGGCAGCCGGTCCACCTGGCCGACATCTGGCCCAGCGACACGGAGATCGCCGCGACGGTCGAGGGGACCAACTCCCCGGACCTGTACGCCGACGTCTACCGGACGATCTTCGAGGGCGACGAGAACTGGCAGGCGCTCGACGCACCGGCGGAGGCGACCTTCCCGTGGGACGAGGAGTCCACCTACCTGCGCCGCCCGCCCTTCCTGGACGGAGCGCTGACCGAGCTGCCGCCGTTCCAGGACATCGATGGAGCTCGGGTGCTCGAGTACGTCGGCGACTCGGTCACCACCGACCACATCTGCCCCGCCGGCCGGATCCCCACGCAGAGCCCGGCCGGACGACACCTGCGGGGGCGCGGGGTCGCGCCCCGCGACCTGAACAGCTACGCCTCCCGCCGCGGGAACTGGCAGGTCATGCGGCTGGGTGGCTTCTCCAACCCCCGGCTCGACAACCGGCTCGTGCCGGACGGTCCCGGCGGACGTACGGCGGCCTTCACCGGCGGCGACGTCGAGCCGGTCGTGGACGAGGTCCATGCCGTCGCCGACCGCTACGCCGCGGGCGGCACCCCGCTGCTGGTGCTGGCCGGCGAGGAGTACGGAACCGGCTCGTCCAGGGACTGGGCCGCGAAGGTGACCTCGCTGCTGGGCGTGCGGTTCGTCCTCGCCGAGTCCTTCGAGCGGATCCACCGGTCCAACCTGGTGGGGATGGGCGTCCTGCCGCTGCAGTTCCTGCCGGGGGAGTCCGCCGACTCGTTCGGGCTCGACGGCACCGAGGTCTTCTCCGTCGAGGGGCTCGCCGGCCGGACCACCGCCCCGGAGACCGTCGAGGTCACCGCCACCGACGCGGCCGGTGGGACCACCACCTTCACCGTCACGGTGCGGCTCGACACCGCCCGCGAACAGACCTACCACCGCAGCGGCGGGCTGCTGCCGTACGTCCTTCGAGAGACCCTGCGCCGAACCGAGGAGAACCCTTCATGACCGACCGCCCCGGAACCTCCGACCTCTACGACATCCACCAGGAGTCGCTGGAGTCCTGCGACCTGCAGCTGCGCCAGCTCGGCGGCGTACGCCACTTCGAAGGACCGATCGCCACCTTCCGCGCCTTCGAGGACAACCTCGTGCTCAAGGAGATCGTCGCCGAACCCGGCGAGGGCCGGGTCATCGTCGTCGACACCGACGGCTCCACCCGCGTCGCGATGCTCGGCGACAACATGGCCGCACTCGCCGCCGAGAACGGCTGGGCAGGCATCGTCGTCAACGGCGCCGTCCGCGACATCGCCGCACTCGCCGAGCTCCCCATCGGCATCAAGGCCCTCGGCAGCAACCCACGGCGCAGCCGCAAGGACGGCGTCGGACGCCGAGATGTCGTCGTCACCTTCGGCGGCGCCGCCTTCACCCCTGGGTCCTACCTGGTCAGCGACGACGACGGGATCGTCGTCCTCCCAGCGGTCGAGCCCATGCTCTAGGTCACACCCAGCGGTCGCGTCCCGCGGTCTCGAGCAGGCGGAGCCAGATCTCGCTGATGGTCGGGTAGGCGGGGACCGCGTGCCACAGGCGGTCCAGCGGGACCTCGCCGACGATCGCGATGGTGGCGGCGTGCAGGAGCTCGGCGATGTCCGGGCCGACCGCGGTGAAGCCGACCAGGATCTTGCGCTGCTCGTCGATGACCATCCGAGCCTGACCGCGGTAGCCGTCCGCGTGCAGGGATGCGCCCGAGACCGAGCCGAGGTCGTAGTCGACGACGCCTACCTCGATGCCGGCCGCCTCGGCCGACTCGGCGGAGTGTCCGACGGCGACGACCTCGGGGTCGGTGAAGATCACCTGGGTCGTGGCGCGCTCGTCGGCGGTGGCGGCGTGACGCCCCCAGGTGCTCAGGTCGGGCTCCTCGCCGCGAGCGCGTGCCGCGATCAGATCGCCCAGCGCACGGGCCTGGTACTTCCCGTGGTGGGTCAGCAGCGCCCGATGGTTGACGTCACCAGCGGCATAGAGCCAGCCGTCCTCCAGCTGCCCGCTGTCGTCGACCACGGCCAGGGCGTCGTCGACCTTCAGCCAGCTGCCGGGCTCGAGACCGACGTGCTCGAGCCCGAGGTCCTTGGTGTTGGGAACCCGACCGGTGGCCACGAGGACCTCGTCCGCGGTCACCTCGGTGCCGTCGGAGAGAGTCACCCGCACCTCGCCGCCGTCATCACGCCGGACCTCGGTCGCGCCGGCGTCCAGGTGGAGCGTCACCCCGTACGTCCGGAGGGCATCTGCCACCTGCTCACCCGCGAACTCCTCGACGCTCGGCAGCAGCCGGGTGCGGGAGATCAGCGTCACCTGCGACCCGAGGGCGCTGAAGGCGGTCGCCATCTCGGCGCCGACCACCCCGCCGCCGATGATCGCCAGGCGGCCGGGGACCGACGTGGCGCCGGCGGCCTCGCGGTTCGTCCAGGGGCGGGCCTCGTCCAGGCCGGGGATCGGCGGGATGAGGGAGGAGCTGCCGGTGGAGACGACCACGGCCTGGCGTGCTTCGAGGTTCGTGGTCGTGCCGTCGGAGTCGGTGACCGTGACGGCGCGGGTGCCGGTGATGCGCCCGTGGCCGCGGACCAGCTTGATCCCGGCGCCCGTCAGCCACTCGACCTGGCCCGCGTCGTTCCAGTCGGAGGCGAAGCTGTTGCGCCGGGCGAACACGGCGGCGGGGTCGAGCGTGCCCGTGACCGCCTGGCCGGCGGCCGGGAGGGCGCGGGCGGCACGCAGCGCCGCCGCGTCGCGGAGCAACGCCTTCGTCGGCATGCAGGCCCAGTAGGAGCACTCGCCGCCGACCAGCTCGCTCTCGACGACGGCCACGCTCAGCCCGCCCTGCACCGCGCGGTCCGCGACGTTCTCCCCGGTGGGTCCGGCACCGATGACGATGACGTCGACGGTCAGTTCCTTGCTGGTGGTCGTCATGTCAGTCGACCTTACCCGCGCGCTGGCGCAGTCGGAGGGCAGAGATCAGGAAGAAGATTCCACCCAGCGTCGCGTAGCCCGCGAGGCCGGTGAGGGACGCCTTCGGGCCGGCGGCCATCAGGATGAAGCCGGTTCCGGCGAAGGTCGAGATCCCGCCGCTGAGGATCATCGCCCACTGGCCGCCGAGTCGGTAGCGGCGTACCGCGACGAACAGCTGGACCAGGCCGGCGGTGATCGCCCAGGCGCCCCATACCCGCAGGATTCCCGGGATCCCGGAGGTGGCGGCTACGGCGACGCCGACAGCGGTGAGCAGGCTGAGCGCCATGTTGGCGTAGAGCAGGACGCGCGGGCCGTTGGCGCCCGAGGTGCGGTGGTCGACGACGGCGGCCACCACGTCGAACAGCGGGTAGATCACCAGCAGCGCGATGCTCGCGGCGTTGAGCGTCGTCGCGGTGAGTGCGACCAGGACGGCCCAGACGATCGCGAACCCGAAGCGGAAGAAGTAGAGCTTCGGCAGTGCGCTGGTCGGGGCGCTCAGTGTGCCGGAGTGGCCGGTCTCGACGGAGGTGGACATGGGATCCCTTTCTCGGATCAAGCTGGGAGACAGAACGATCGTTCTACCTGAATCGAGAGTCTGCCCCAGCCGATTGACAAATGCAAGACCGATCGTTCTGTCTGCTACCGTCGAGACAACGAGAACGAGAGGAATGGCGGATGTCTGAGGCCCGGGATCGACTGCTCAGCACGGCGAGTCGGCTCTTCTACACCGAGGGTCTGCACTCGGTCGGAGTGGATCGCGTGATCGCCGAGGCGCAGGTCACTCGGGCAACGCTCTATCGACACTTCCGGAGCAAGGACGACCTCGTCGTGGCGTACCTGACGCAGGCCGACGAGGCGATCCGGGCGCGCGTGGACGCCGCCCGGTCAGAGGTCGAGGATCCCGACGATCTCATCCGGACCGTCGGCCGGTCGATCGCCGCGGACATCCAGGGCGAGGGGTTCCGGGGTTGCGCGTTCCTCAACGCCGCGGCCGAGTATCCGGACCCGGCGCACGTGGTCCATCAGGCGGTGCTCGAGCACCGGCATTGGTTCCTGGCCACGATGACCGAGCTCTTCGCGGCCACCGGGAAGCCCGACTCGGAGTTCGCCGGCCGCCACTTCGTCATGCTGCGAGACGGTGCGATGGCGGCCGGCTGTCTGACCGATCCGGCCCCGGTGGGCGAGACGTTCCTGCGAGGCCTCGAAGGACTTCTCACCTACCGGAGCAACCTGGGGTCAGCGCTCAGCTGACGCCGTTGTCGGCGAGGAACTCCTTGGCGACGGTGGCCGGGTCGGCCTTGTCGACCTGGACCTTGGCCAGTGCCTCGGTGAGGTTGGCGGTGGTCAGCGCCTCGGAGACCGCGTTGAGCGCCGTCTCGGCGTCGCTGCTGAGCGCCTCGGAGCGGATCAGCGGGACGACGTTCTGGGAGAGGAAGAGGTTCTCCGGGTCCTCCAGGCTGACCCATCCGTTGGTGGGGATCGCCGAGTCGGTGGAGAAGACGTTGGCGACGTCGATGTCGCCCTTGGCCAGCGCGCCGGTCGTCAGCGGGCCGCCGGCGTCGAGCGGCTTGAACTCCTTGAACGTGACCCCGTAGACCTCCTCGAGGCCGACGAGGCCCTGGTGGCGCTCCTTGAACTCGGGGGCGCCACCGAGCGAGAGGTCCTTCGCGACCGGAGCCAGGTCCTCGATGCTCGTCAGGGAGTACTTCTCGGCGGTCTCCTTGGAGACGGTGAGGGTGTCCTTGTCCTCGGCCTCCGACTGCGGCAGGGTCTCGCTGCCCTCGGGCAGGACGTCCTGGAGCGCCTCGTAGACGTCCTCGGGAGCGGAGATGTCCTCCGGGACACCGTCGGGCGTCAGGTAGGCCAGCAGGGCGCCGTTGTACTCCGGCAGCAGGTCGATGTCGCCGCTCTTGAAGGCCTCCATGTAGACCTCGCGGGACCCGATGTTGGGCTTGGTCTCGACCTTGACGCCCTCGGCCTCGAGAGCCTGGGCGTACATCTCCATGAGCAGCTCGCTCTCGGGGAAGTTGGCCGAGCCGACGACGATCGTGCCGCCGCCCGAGTCGGAGTCCGATCCGGAGTCGAGCGGGTCACCGCCGCAGGCGGTCAGGGTGCCTGCCACGGCGAGCGTCGCGAACAGGTACGCGGTGGTGCGGATTCGGCGGGACATTGAGATACCTCTCGGTTGCTGGATTGATCAGCCGGCGGGTTCGGGTTGGGGTTCGGGGCGGACGGTGGTCGGACGGTCTCGGGCGCCGCGGCCGTCGACGCCGGGCGAGACGAGGAGCCGCTGCGCACCGGCGAGTGCCAGGTCGACCGCCACGGCGAGCATCGCGATCACGATCGCGCCGGCGACCACCTGGTCGTACTGGAGCGTGGCCAGCCCGTCGAAGAGATAGCGACCGAGGCCGCCGAGACCGACGTACGCGGCGATGGTCGCGGTCGAGACCACCTGGAGCGACGCGTTGCGCAGGCCGCCGATGATGATCGGCAGCGCGATCGGGACCTCGACGCGCCAGGCGATCTGGGCCTCGGTCATGCCGACACCTCGTGCCGCGTCGACGGTCTCGTCGGCGACGGACTGGATGCCGGCGTACGTCGTGGCGAGTATGGGTGGGATGGCGAGCACGACCAGAGCGATCGTGACCGGGACCAGGCCGATCCCGACCAGGCCGAGCGCGAGCATGAGCACACCGAGGGTCGGCAGCGCGCGGCCGGCGTTGCCGAGGTTGATGGCGACCAGTGCGCCGCGGCCGGTGTGGCCGATCAGCAGGCCGATCGGGAACGCGATCACTGCGGCGATGGCCAGGGCGAGGACGGTGTAGCCGAGGTGTTCGAGGATGCGCTGGGGGAAGCCGTCGGGGCTGGTCAGCGACCAGTTGGCGGCGTCGAGCAGGTAGTCGAGACTCATCGGGCACCCGCTCGCGCCCACGGGGTGAGCCCGCGCTGGAGGGCGACGATGAGGACGTCGGCGATGACCGCGAGGGCGACCGAGAGGACCAGCCCGATGATGATCGGCGGCAGGTAGAAGCCGAGCTGGAACCCTCGGGTGAAGAGCTGCCCGAGGCCGCCGATGCCGATCAGGGCCGCGATGCTGACCATGCTCACGTTGGCCACGGTCGCCACCCGCAGACCCGTCAGGATCACCGGCATCGCCAGCGGCAGCTGGACGGTGAACCAGCGGCGTAGGGGCCGATAGCCCATCGCGGTCGCGGCCTGCAGGACGGTGGTGTCGACCGCATCGAGACCGTCGGCGGTCGTACGGACGAGCAGGGCGAGCGAGTAGAGGGTGAGCGCGATGACCACGTTGATCGGATCGAGGACGCTGGTGCCGAGGATGCCCGGGAGCAGCAGGAGCAGGGCCAGCGACGGGACGGTGTAGATCACGCTGCCTGCGGTGAGCGCGATGTGGCGCGCCGGGACGTAGCGATGGACCAGGGCGCCCAGCGGCAGGGCCAGGACGAAGGCGATCGCCACCGGCAGCAGTGCGAGCCAGATGTGTTGCACGAGCGCGGTGAGAACGTCGTCACCGTTGGTCTCGAGATACCGCCATAGGTCATTCACCCGGAGGCCTCCGAGCTGGACAGTGCCGCCAGCCGCTCGCGCTGCTGAGAACGTACGCTGCCGGCCAGGTCCTCGAGTAGGACCAGTCCGTCGGCGCGACCCTCGGCGTCGACCCGGATCGCGGCGCCGGCGGGCGAGAGGATGACCAGGTCGGTGACCGTACGCAGGTTGGCGCCGTCGCTGAAGGTGCCCTCGGTCGGGAGGAGCCCGTCGGAACCGCGCCAGCCCAGCGGTCGGCCGTCGTGGTCGACCTCGAGGGTGAGCCCGTCGACGCCGTGGTCGATCGGTGTGAGCGCGACCGAGCTCCCGTCGGCGAAACCGAGGCCCCGGAAGCCGCGGTCGCGACCGACGAGCGAGGCGACGAAGTCGTCGGCAGGGGCGGCCAGGAGATCGGCGGGCGGGGCGAACTGGGCCAGGCGGGCGCGTTGGGCGAAGACGGCGACCTTGTCGCCGAGCCGGATCGCCTCGTCGATGTCGTGGGTGACCAGGACGATCGTCTTGCCGAGCTCGCCCTGGAGCCGGAGCAGCTCCTGCTGGAGGTCGTCGCGTACGACCGGGTCGACGGCCGAGAACGGCTCGTCCATGAGCAGCACCGGCGGGTCGGCCGCGAGCGCCCGGGCGACGCCGACGCGCTGCTGCTGTCCCCCCGAGAGCTGGGCCGGGTAGCGCTCGCCGAGGTCGGCCGCGAGCCCGACGCGCTCGAGCAGGTCGAGGGCGCTCGTGCGGGCCTCCCGGCGGGAGATGCCCTGCAGGATCGGGACGGTCGCGACGTTGTCGAGGACCGTGCGGTGCGGGAAGAGCCCGGCGCCCTGGATCACGTAGCCGATCTCGCGCCGCAGCTGTGCCTCGGGACGGCTGGTGACGTCGTCACCGTCGATCAGGATCCGGCCGGAGCTCGGCTCGATCATCCGGTTGATCATCCGCAGCGCGGTCGTCTTGCCACATCCCGACGGCCCGACGAGCACGGTGATCTGCCCGGTGTCGACCGTCAGAGAGAGGTCGTCCACCGCAACGGTGCCGTCCGGATAGCGCTTGGTCACGCCCTCGAACTCGATCACAGCCACCGCTCCTGTCTGTCGTTCTTCACCTGCGGACGCCGTTGCACAAGATCATCAGCCTGCCAGATCAGCGGATGGAACCGAAGATGTTAAACAGAAAAGGAAAGTCGGTCTCGGTGTCCGATCCTCGCTCCTCGATGCCTGAAATGTGCCACATCTCCCCCGGCCTGTCGGTCAACCGGGGACCCGACGCCCGAGATGTCGCCGCGTCCGCGCCGGGGTCGCTCAGTCCTCGAGCGGGCGCAGCTCGTCGGCGTAGGAGACCGAGACGCGGCGCATCACGCCGTCGTCGCTGATCGCGTACTGCCCCATCCGCCACAGCGGCGGCGAGTACGCGTGGATCGAGGCGGAGCCGTCGACCGCACCGCTCATCCGGTGGATGTGGTCGGGCCCGAACCCGAAGCTGCGGCCCGCGCCGATCTCGCGCTGCACGGGCTCACCGCCGAACCTCGGCTGCAGCTCGAAGACCGACCCGTGGGTCACCGCGACCGCGCCCGAAGAGATGTCGTGGTCGTGCCAGCCGGTGTCGTCGACGGTGTTCCAGCACAGCAGCCACACGTCGATGTCCTTGTCCCGGTAGAGCGAGACGTAGTGACGCCCGTCGGTGTCGTGGCGCAGCAGGTGCTCCCACCGCTCGGGGTGCGTGGCGAGCTCGTCGACCCAGGCGCGCAGCTCGCCGGGAGTGAGTGTACGTCCCGGCAGCTCGGGCAGGTCCGGGGCGCAAAGGACCGAGTCCATGGTCGGTTCGGTGATGGTCATCGGTCTCCTCCGGTGAGTAGATGGTGCGGGTTGTTGACGAAGATCGCCCGGCTCAGGGCATCGCCGAGGCCGGGATCGGTCGGCTCCGCGTAGGGCCGGTCCGACCCGCTGACGAGCGGGTCGACGCCGACCACGCGCGACATCGCGTCGATCGCCTGGGTGCCGTAGGACGAGGTCTCGTAGTAGACGTGCCGGTCGATCGCGCCGAGGTTCCCGCCACGTTGCGCGAGGCGCTCGTGGTGGAGCGGCGCGAGTCCGGCCAGCCCCACGAACGCGATCCGCAGGGTCGGCAGCAGCGACCTCCCCGCGACGTGCCAGGAGTGCCATGCGGCGCTCTGCTGGGCGACGTACGAGGTCAGGGCGGGCCACCACGACGGCAGGTCCGCTGCGGTGGGGTCGGCGGCCGGACCCGGGTGCACGAGGACGGGCAGGTCGGCCTGCTGGGCGGTCGCGAGCACCGGCGCGAGGGCCTCGAGTGCGGCCGGGGTCGCCAGCGCGGTCGCCGGCACCTGGAGGCCGTGGACGCGGTCGTGCGCCAGGGTCTTCGCGAGGCCGTCGAGGTCCGGTTCGACGAGGGCCGGCGCGGCCCACAGCCCGTAGTCTGCGGGCAGGTCGTCTGCGAAGCGATGCCAGGCGTCGAGAAGTCCGTGCGCCTCGACCGGGGCGAGCGACTCGATCCCGAGCGGGCTGGAGAGCGACAGCAGGACGAGCCCGTCCTCCTGGGCGGCGCGACGGGTGAGATCGTGATCTGCGGGATCGACCGAGTACGGCGGCTCCCCGTCGAGGTGGAGCACCCAGCCGTCGAGGTACGGAGGCTGCCGCCGGCGGCGCAGCTCCTCGACCAACCCCGGCGGCCACAGGTGCTGGTGGACGTCGACCGTGGGTTTCATGGGTTAAGTCAATAGGTTTAGTTGTGATTAAGCAAGCCTGCCGCGGTGAGGCACCATGGCGGGATGACCGACACGAACACCCAGATCCTGCTCCGTGCCCGCCCGATCGGTGAGCCGACCGCCGAGGACTTCACGATCGCCACCTCCGAGGTGCCGACGCCTGCGGACGGCGAGGTGCTGCTGCGTACGAGGTTCCTCTCGCTCGACCCCTACATGCGCGGGCGGATGAGCGATGCGCCGTCGTACGCCGCGCCGACCGCCCTGGGCGACGTGCTGCCCGGCGCCACGGTCGCCGAGGTCGTGGAGTCGCGGGATCCGTCGCGGCAGGTGGGCGACGTCGTGCTGGCGTACGGAGGCTGGCAGGCGTTCTCCGTCGCGCCGGCCAAGCACACCCGCCGCCTCGATCCGTCCGTCGCGCCGGTCTCCACCGCCCTGGGCGTGCTGGGAATGCCGGGGTTCACGGCGTACGCGGGGCTGACCCAGATCGGGCAGCCCAAGCCCGGCGAGACCGTCGTCGTGGCGGCTGCGACCGGTCCCGTCGGCGCCACGGTCGGACAGATCGCGAAGATCCTCGGCTGCCGCGCCGTGGGAATCGCCGGTGGGCCGGAGAAGGTCGCGCATCTGACCGAGCTCGGCTTCGACGCTGCCCTCGACCACCGGGCGCCCGACTTCAAGGAGCAGCTGAAGGCGGCGGTCCCCGACGGGATCGACGTCTACTTCGAGAACGTCGGCGGGCACGTGTGGAACGCCGTGCTGCCGCGGCTGAACAAGTTCGCCCGGGTGCCGGTCTGCGGGATCGTCGCGCACTACAACGACACCGCCGCGCCCGAGGGGCCCGACCGGGCGCCCGGCCTGATGCGGCAGGTGCTCAACAAGTCGCTGCTGATCAGGGGTTTCATCCAGACCGAGTTCGTCCGTGACCACGAGGCGACCTTCCTCGCCGAGGCGACCGGCTGGCTCGCCGAGGGCAAGCTGCGCTACCGCGAGGACATCACGGATGGGCTCGAGAACGCGCCCGCCGCGTTCAACCGGATGCTCCGGGGTCAGAACTTCGGCAAGACGGTGATCAAGGTCGGCTGACCCGGCTCACTCGCCGGCCGTGGGCTCCGTGACGGTTTCGTCGGGGGCCTCGGCCTCGGCGTCCTCCTTGACCGGGTCGGGGAGGTCGGTGAAAGTCGGGTCCTCGGAGTCGGCGAGGCCCACGACGTACTCAGTGGCGAGCGCCGGTTCGGGGACAGTTTCGCCAAAGTTATCGGCGCATGCCTTCAGGACCGCCTTGTAGAGCTCGCTGTCCGCCTCGAGGGTGGGGTACGCGGAGACCGTTGCGTCCTCGCACCGGCTCGCGACGGTGGGCACCGGCTCCGGCTCCTCGGTGGTCGGGGGATCCGTGGGCGTCGGAGTCGGGGTGGGCGTAGGCGTGGGCGTCGGGCTCTCGGTCTCGCCACCCGACGAGTTGTCGTCGGAGTCGGAGTCGCCCGTGGGGTTGCCGGTGGGGGACGGCGACTTGCTCGGCGCCGGACTCTCGACCGGATCCTTGGCCGGCGTCTTGACCGGCGCGGCCTTGGTCTCCGACTTGGTCATCGGCTTGACGGTGTTCGACGTGCGCGGGAGGGCGGAGGCGGTGGGTCTCATCGTGGAGGTGGACTCACCATCCACGCTCGGCGAGCCGGGGAACTCGCCACTGCGGTACTGCTCCGCGATCTTCAGCACTGCCTCGACGTACGTATCGCTCTGGTTGTAGCGGTAGACCGCGGACTGGGCGCCGGAGTCGGTGCTGACGTCCTCGGTGCCGGCACACAGGAACGCCGCCGTGGAGACGGCGGCGTCGTCGATGTCCTGGGGGTCTCGGCGGTTGTCGCCGTCACCGTCGGCACCCGCGAAGGTCCAGGTGGAGGGGATGAACTGCATCGGGCCGACAGCGTGGTCGTAGACCGTGTCGTGGTCGTAGAGGCCGTTGTCGGTGTCGTGGATCGCGGCGTAGTTGCCGGCGCCGTTGAGCTGCGGGCCGATGATCGCGGGGAGGGCGAGGCCGTTGGAGTTGAGCTCGCTGCCGCCGAAGCGGCCGTGGTTGCTCTCGACCATGCCGATCGCGGCGACCAGCGCCCAGTCGATGCGGCAGGAGGCGTCGGCGTCGTTGAGCACGGTGGCCGAGCGCTGGTACGCAGCCAGGGCGACCGGCGGGATGGACAGCTCCTCGGCGTTGGCGGCCAGCCTCACGGCGTCGGTCGGGGTCAGGTTCTTCACGCCACCCAGACCGCCGGAGATGCCGAGGGGGTCCTGAAGAGCGCCCGGATCGGGCAGCTCAGGCTGCTGATGACCGGTGTCGAGGCTTCCCTCGTTCGGAGCCAGGACCGCGAAGGCAGCGGTCAGTGCGACGGCGGCAACGGCCCGAGGCCCGATGCTGGTCAGCGCCGCAGTGCTGATGCTCTTGGCCCAGAATTTTCGGGATGCTTTGGTCATGCCGGTCTCACCTCTTCCACGCGTGGGGTACGTGTCCGTCCCCTGAGCCTACCCAGGTATTCCATTTCTGCGCCGTGCAATTAAAAATCCCCTCACCTTGGTGATGAACGGCCACGGTCGGGCCACCTGACGTTGGGCTGGTGTTCCCCGGTACGCCGCCTGGTCTCACCTTGCGCCTGTCACCGTGGTCGACATGACTGAACGGACTCGTCTGTGGATGGTTCCGCTGGTCGCGGCCGCGGGTTGGGGCATCGGTTTCCTGCCCCAGCTCGTCCAGCCGCAGCCGCTGCTGCTCGCCCCGATGGTCGCCGAGCTGGTCTCGTTCGCGCTGCTGGCGGCCGCGCTCGGTGGGCTCGCCGCGGGGCTGCGCCCGGACCGCCGGCTGCTCAGTGCCGTGCTCGCCGGCACCGGTGTCGTGGCCGCGGCATTCCTGGGGCTGACCTTCGCTGCCGGACCGGTGGCGAACGACCCGTCGATGCTGACCCATCTGATCGCCATCGCCGCGATCACGACGGTCGCCGGCCTCGCGGCCGGGATCGCGGCGAGCCTCGGGCCGTGCGTGCTGCGGGCGCCGATGCTGGCCGCGCCGGCCGTCTGCGTACCTCTCTGGCTCGACGGGATGCTCCCCGGAGAGCTGCCGTCGTCGGTCATCGACGCGCTGTTGGCGGCTGCCCTGGTGACCGTGCTCGTGACCTCCGTACGCCGCGCCGTCGATGTCGTCGCCTGGGTGCCCGCCTGGATCCTGGGCTGGGCGATGCAGACGCTGCTGACGGTGCTGGTCGCCATCGGCGTACTCATCCAGGAGGGCCGTTCGGTCGACGCCGGCCTGCTCTCCTCGCACCTGGTCTACTTCCACGAGCGCTGGAACGAACCTGCGGTGCACTACCCCGCCGGCTGGGCGCTGGCCGGCGTCCTGGCACTGGCGTTGGTGGCGTGGAGGCTGCGTGACACCCTTCGGGTGTGAAAGATAGGACTCTGGGCACTCTCATCACCGGAGGCACCCGCGGGATCGGTGCCGCCGTCGCTCGACGGCTCGCTGCTGACGGCCACCCGCTCGTGCTCGGATATCTGTCCGACGAAGCTGCTGCTGTCGCGACGCGCGAGGAGATCAGAGCGCTCGGGGTCTCGTGCGAGATCGTGGCTGCGGACATCACCACCGACGCCGGGATCGCCGCGCTCTTCGAGGCCGCCGGCCCGCTCACGGGCGTGGTCAACAACGCCGGCGCGACCTACCGCTACGCACCCCTCGTCGACACTCCCGCGGACGAGATCCGCAGGACGTACGCCGTCAACCTGCTCGGTCCCACGCTCGTCGCCCGGGCAGCGGTGTCGGCGCTTTCCGAGGGTGGCGTGATCGTCAACATCTCCTCGGGTGCCGCCACGCTCGGATCACCGGGTGAGTACGTCCACTACGCCGCCGCCAAGGCCGGGATCGACGCGCTCACCAAGGGCCTCGGGCTCGAGGTCGCCCCGCTCGGCATCCGGGTCGTCGCGGTCGCCCCCGGGCTCACCGAGACCGACATGCACGCCAACACCGGCGACCCCGGCCGGATCGCGCGGATGGCGCCGCAGATCCCGATCGGCCGCGCGGGCTCGCCCGACGAGGTCGCCGAGGCGGTCGCCTGGCTGATGAGCGACAAGGCCTCCTACGTCACCGCGACCACGCTGCGGGTGACCGGCGGGCGGTGATGTCACAGCCGGGCGGCGTACGTCGTCCTGGTTGGCATGAACATCATCTTGTGGATCGTGACGATCTTTCTCGCTGCCGGTTTCCTGGCCGGTGGTCTGGCGATGCTGCTGCTGTCGAAGGAGCGGTTCCGCAACACGTTCGACGGGTGGCGCTACGCCGACGACTTCCCCGACGGCTTCCTCAAGGTCATCGGCGTGATGAAGCTGCTGGCCGCCGCCGGGCTGATCCTGCCCGCCGTGACCGGGGTCGCGACGTGGCTGGTGCCGCTCGCCGCGCTCGGGCTGGTGCTGATCATGACCGGCGCGGCGACCACTCGCATCATCCGCCGGGAGTGGGGCGCCTTCTACGGTGATCTCGTCTTCTGGGGGCTGGCGGCGTTCGTCGCGTTCGGTCGACTGGAGGTCATGCCGATCTAGGCGTGGGCGGTGATGTGGTCGCGGACGGCGGCCGCGAACCGCTCCGGGTCGGTCGCGTTGGCCACGTGACCGGCCTCCGTCCACACCTCCACCGTCGCGGGCGGCCCCCCCCCCGCCCCCCCCGCCCCCCCCGGGGGGGGGGGGGGGGGGGGGGGGGCCCCGCCCCCCCCCCCCCCCCCCCCCCCCCGGCGCGCCCCCCCCCCCCCGGCCCCCGCGCTGCCGCCCTGGTGGCGTCGTGGACGCGGGTGCGGCCGCCGATCAGCGCGAGCACGGGAACCTTCACACCGGTGAGGTCGTCGTCGGTGAGCCCTGCCGGCGGTGGCAGCCGTAGCCGGTACGTCTCGGTGCCCGTCATGCTCAGCACGGTGTCCGGGTCGTCCGGGGTGGACGGGCCGAGCCCGATGAGGGTGTCGAGCATCCGGCGGCGGAGGGAGACGGGCAGCGCTGTGATCGAGGAGCCGATCGCGAGCGCCAGGAACGTCGCGCTGAGACGGGCGAAGACGCTCGGCGGGTCGATGACGGTCAGCGAACGGAACCGCTCGGGGGAGCGTACGGCGGTCTGAAGGCCGAGCCAGCCGCCCAGGCTGATGCCGATCACGTGCGCGCCCTCGGGCGCGAGCGTCTCGAGCGCCTCGGTGAACCAGGTCGTCGTGTCCTCGGCGTTCTTGATCGGCCGGGTCTGCCGGCTGGCCCCGGGCTGCCCGATCGGCTCGATCGCGACCACGGGGTGGCCGAGCGCCGTCAGATCGGCGAGATGGAGCGACCACATCGGGGTCGCGGCACCGCTGCCGGGCAGCAGCACGAGCGGGACGCCGTCGGCGGTGTCGCCGAACCAGTAGGCGCGCACGCGGCCGTAGCTCGTCCCGACCTCCTGCACCCGAGCCGGTGGCAGCTTCTCGAACGCCCTCGCGTACGCCTTCTGGAACCGATCGAACCCAGCCTGGTCCAGGAAATGGCCCAGGTCCCGCGGCCCGCCGACGTTCTGGTCTCCGAGATCCATGTGTCTCCTCCGAACGGGATCGTGTCCGCGAGACGATGCCAGAGGACGTACGTCGCTGGTACCGCATTACCTGCTGGCCGCGTGGTTGGTGACTTTTCTCGCTCGTGTCGCGCCATGCGGCTGGTCCGATGGCTCACAATCTCCTCATGAGGCCCCAGGTGGTCGCGCATCGCGGCGCCAGTCATGAGATCGCGGAGCACACCCTCGCTGCGTATGTCGCAGCCCTGGACGCGGGTGCGGACGCCTTGGAGTGCGACGTACGTCTGACCATGGACGGTCATCTCGTCTGCGTGCACGACCGGCACCTGCGCCGGATCGGCGCGCGCGGGCTGGTCTCGGAGATGACCCTCGCCGAGCTGCAGGCGATCGACTTCGCGGCCTGGAAGAACGGGTTCTGGGACGGTGAGGACGAGCCGCCGGACCGGGACATGCGAGGCGTGCTCACGCTGCACCGGCTGCTGCGGGTCGTGCGGGACTACGGCCGACACGTCGAGATGGCGATCGAGACCAAGCACCCCACGCGCTACGGCGGGCTGACCGAGGGCCGGCTGGTCGACGTGCTCAACGACTTCGGCTGGGCGGGCCCGGGCAGCCCGGTGCGGGTGATGAGCTTCTCCTTCACGGCACTGCAGCGGGTGGAGCGGCTGGCACCGGGCGTACCTCTGGTCCAGCTCATCGACCGCGCCGCGAACTGGTCGCTCCTCCGGCACGCGATCGGCCCGGACTGGTGGCTCGGAGCGGGCATCGAGATGCTCACCGCCCACCCGAAGCTCGCGCGGCGGTTGGCGTCGAAGGGCCGCAACCTCCACGTCTACACCGTCAACACCGAGGAGCAGCTCAAGCTCTGCCTCGACCTCGGGGTCAAGGCGGTCATCACCGACCGCCCGGGGTTCATGCTGGAGCTGCTCGGCCGCTGAGCCCGGCCAGGGGGCCGGCAGGTTAGGGTTTGGCCGTGGCCAAGAAGTCCCGAGTCAAGAACCGTCAGGCGGCTGCGGCCCCGACGGACGGTCCCAACCCGCGTGCGGCCTGCCCGTGCGGGTCCGGCAAGCGCTACAAGGCGTGCCACGGTGCCGCCGGCGGCGCGTTCGTGGGGCGCCCGTTCGAGGGCCTTCCCGGCGAGTGCGACCTGGTCGCGCTGCGTGAGCTGGTGCCCTCGGCGACGGTGTCGCTGACGGTGAAGGGCTTCGAGTCGACCCCCGTCACGCTGGGCACCCTGCTGCCCGGCGCCGCGCCGGCGATGTCGCGCGACTCGGGCGAGGTCTGGGCCGGGCTGCAGGTGCAGCACAACTACGGCGACGTGTCGCGCGACATCGCCGCGGCGCTGCTCCAGGCGCTGGAGAGCCGTGCCGCGGGCGAGTCCGGCATCTTCGGTCTGACCAGCGCGCCCGGTCCCGGCCCGCGGCTGCAGGACCTGGTGACCGACTCGTCGCTGGACGTCAACGTCCACGAGGGCTTCGACTGGTGGCTCGCTGACGTCGAGGACAAGGGCGACTTCGAGCACGCCCTCGAGCACGCCAACGAGTCGGTGCTGCCGACCGAGCGACTGACCTCGGTCGAGGCCGCGTACTGGACCTCGGTGGGCGCCAAGGAGCACCTGCGCTGGGTGATGCCCGAGCCCGAGGACGCCCTGCTGACCGCGCTCGCGCGGCTGCACGTGACCGGCGAGGACGTGATCGTCCCCGACGCGCGTTTCGTCGGCATGTTCCGTGCCCACGGCCTGCTCGCCCCCGTCTGGGACCTGCCGGTCGGCACCGGCGCCGAGGCGCTCGAGGAGCCGGCGGTGGCGTTCAAGAAGCTGCTCGACGAGGCCCTCGCCGACGACTCCGAGATCACCCCCGAGGTGCGTTCGGCTCGCGCCGGGCTCGCGAACCGTCAGGTCACCATCCGCTGAGGGTGGATGCTGACCGAGTTACCTCGGTCAGCACTCACCTCCTTCGTGGAGCTCCGTGAGGGAAGTGACCGTTCACCGAGCTACCCTTCGACAGGCTCAGGACATCGCCTCGGTGAACATTCACCGCTCCACCGGCAACCACAGCTCGCACGAGGCGTACGTCTCGGTGAGCTCGAGGTAGCGCAGGACGGACGGGCCGGGGCGGAGCCGCCACGGGTTCGACGGGAACCAGTCGGTCGCGGTGGCGGCCCAGAGCCGCTGCAGCGTCTCCGGGTGCGGGCCGCTGGAGGCGAAGACCGCCCAGGAGCCGGCCGGAACGGTGATGTTGTCGAGCCCGTCGGGCACCGTGACCGACGGCGTGACCGCGACCCCGTGCAGATAGGTGATCATCGACCCCTCCGGTGCATCGGGCGACGGGGACTCGGTGACGGCGAGGATGCCACGCGGGTCGGTGTCGTTGAGCTCCTTGAGCCGAACGTGCTCCGACGGCTCGAGAGAGGCGATGTGTGCCTGGATGTGCGGGTTCACGCCCTCGTAGATCAGCGGGACCTTGGTGGCGTGGCCGACCAGCCGCAGCTCGGGCATGTCGTTGATGGTGACGTCCATCGGGGTGCTCCCTTCGACGCTCAGGCGGAACCTGAGCGTGGGTTGTGTGCGTAGCGGACCACCGGATCGGCGTACGTCGGCGGGCGCCGAACCGTGCACGGCACGGAACGCACGCCCGAACGCCTCGGTCGAGCCGTAGCCGTAGCGCACCGCGACCTCCAGGAGGTCAGGGGCACCGCCCACCAGGTCGGCCGCTGCCAGGGTCATCCGGCGGCGGCGTACGTATTCGGACAGGGGCATCCCGGCCAGGGCCGAGAACATCCGGCGCAGGTGATACTCGGTGGTGCCGTGGTCGCGGGCGACCCGGGCCACGTCCACCTCGCCGGCGAGCCCGCTGTCGAGCTCTGCCTCGACCAGGTCGACCAGGGTGTTGAGCGTTCCGATCATGTGGTCCTCCTTTCGCCATCAAGCCTCGCCCGGGAGCAACCTCCGGTGCCCGACCTTTCTGGTCAGATTCAGTCTGGCCCGGTTCAGTCGGACCGAGAACGCAGCCGGAACGCCTGCAGGCGGGAGTAGCCCTTCACGCTCGTACGCCGCATCTTCTCGACCTGGAAGCCGTCTACGTCCTCGAGCGCGGCGGCGGCGTTCTCGTCGATGACCACCGACGAGGGCCGGGCCAGAGTCGTCAGGCGGGCGGCGATGTTGACCGTCGGGCCGAAGACGTCGCCGAGCCGGAGCACCACGTCACCGTAGGATATCCCGGCCCTGACGTGCGGAAACTGACTCTCGCGATCCTCTCCGAGGGCGGCCAGGTCCAAGGCTGTCCGGGCCGCAGCGGCGACGTCCTCGAAGGTGAAGAACACCCCGTCGCCGAGGTATTTGATCACCCGTCCGCCGTGCTCGACGACGACGTCGGAGCAGGTGTCCTCGAACTCCTCGACCCAGTCGACCAGCTCCTTGTCGCTGAGCCGCTTGGAGCGGGAGGTGTAGCCGACGATGTCGAGGAAGCCGACCGCCAGCGGCACCGCGGAGGCGTCCGCGACGGTGAGCATCCGCCGGGCGGCGCTGACCAGGTGGCGGCGCCAGACGTAGTCCTGCAGCGACTCGACGATCGGCAGCACCTGCGCGCTCAGTGCGACCAGGTCCTCGACCTCGTCGCCGCCCCGCTCCCGGGCGACCTCGGCCAGCAGCGAGGTCTGCCACTCGGCCAGGCGCGCGTAGGACCGTCCCCAGGTCCGTACGAGCGCGGCCTGCCGGTCCTCGCTGAGCACCCCGAGGCGTACGAGCTCCTGCGTCATCCGCAGCGCCTCGACATCGGCATCGGTGAAGGCGATCTCGTCCTCGCCCGCGTGCGGGAAGCCGAGGTGGTGCCAGAGGTCCTCGGTGACCTCCATCGGTACGCCGGCGGCATCCGCCACCTCGACGCGGGTCAGCGTGGGCGTCTGGCCGAGGACGAAGGACTCGACGACGGAGAGAGCCTCGGCCAGCTCGATGTCGGCCTCACGGCTACGTCCCTGGCCGAGGCTCTCGTCAGCCTGATCGTCGAGGGTCAGGAGTCGAACCTCTCCTTGGCGACCTTGTCCAGCGCCCGTGCGAACGACGGCATCTCGACGGACAGCTGCTGCAGCTTGTCGGCGCTGAGGTGGATCAGGTCGAGCGGGGTGAGCGCGACGATGGAGGCCGTACGCAGCGACCCACGCAGGATCGCCGCCTCGCCGATGATGTCGCCGGGACCGCACTGGGCGATCTCCTCCTTGTCCCGGCGGACCGAGACGGTGCCGTCGAGGATGATGTAGGCCTTGTCCGGCGGGGTGTCCTCCCAGATCGGCGACCAGCCCTCGGGCAGGTGCACGCGGGTGCCGGTGGCACTGATGTGCGCGATCTCCTTGGGCGTGAACATGGAGAAGAACGACTCGGTCACGAGGGTTTCCTTCGGGGTCGGCTGTGGGGTGGCTGCCGCGATGTGACGACAGTTACAGAGATCAACGATGTTCGTCTACAGGGGTTACCCGCGGGTTAAGCAACTATGCGGGCAGCGGGTCACGGGCGATCGGGCAGCTCATGCAGCGCGGGCCGCCGCGACCGGAGCCCAGCTCGGAGCCGGCGATCGCGATGACCTCGATCCCGGCGGCGTTCAGGGCCTCGTTGGTCTGCGTGTTGCGCTCGTAGCCCACGACCACGCCCGGCGCCAGGGCCAGGGTGTTGTTGCCGTCGTCCCACTGCTCGCGCTCGGCGGCGACCGGGTCGAGACCGGTGTCGACGTGGTGGAGCTTGTCGATGCCCATCGCCTGGGCGGCGACCTCGAGGAACGGACGCGGGGCCGCGATGTTCAGCCGACCGCCATCGGCGCCGGGGGTCACCGCGTAGGCCACCAGCGAGTCGACCGCGTTCGGGTAGACCACCATCTTGTCGGTGTTCACCAGCGTGGCGATCGTGTCCAGGTGCATCGTCGCGCGCTCCTGTGCGATCGGCACCGCGAGCACGGTGTGGGCGAGCTCCTCGGCGAAGACCTGGCGGGCGAGCCGCTCGGCCCCTGCGGGCGTGGTGCGCTCCCCGACCCCGACCGCGACCACACCGGGAGCCAGGAGGAGTACGTCCCCACCCTCGACGTGCTCCAGGTGGGCGCCGTGCAGCCGTGGGCTGTCCCGGAAGCGCGGGTGGAACTGGTAGATCAGCTCGGTCAGCGCGGTCTCGCGCTTGCGCGCAGGCATCGCCAGGCTCGTGACGGTCGCGCGGTCCCGGATCCACACCGACGAGTCGCGGGTGAAGAGCAGGTTGGGGAGCGGGTCGATCAGGAAGTCGTCGTGGGCGAGCAGGCTGGTGACCAGACCGTGGCCGCCGCGTACCTCGTCGTTGCGGATGCCCGCGGTCAGGTGGTCGGTCAGCTCGGCCGGTCCGGCGTCGGCGAGGGCACCGCTCAGGTAGTCCCGCAGGGTGTCGCCGAGGGTGAGCGAGCCCAGCACGTTCTCGAGCGCCAGCTTCCGCGCCTCGGGCACCTCGAGGGTCTCGGTGAGCAGGTCGGTCAGATAGAGCACCTCGACGTCGCGATCCCGCAGTGCGTCCGCGAATGCGTCGTGCTCGTCCTGGGCCCGCTTGACCCACGGAATGCCGTCGAAGAGCAGCTTGTCGTTGTTGCGCGGCGTCAGCCGGGTCAGCTCCCGGCCGGGCCGATGGAGCATGACCGTACGCAGTCGTCCGACCTCGCTGTCGGCGCCAAGTTCTACCATGCCGGGCAGCCTAGGCGACCCCCGCTCAGGCGAACACCTCGACCAGGGTCAGGATGCCCAGGGCGAGGCAGACGACGGCTCCGACGTAGTGCAGGACGTGCAGCTTGATGAACCGGAGCAGCGTACGTCCCAGCAGCACCGCGAGCCCCGACACCGCCAGCAGCGCGGCCCAGGAGCCGATGAAGACCGAGACCGGGTCGTGGTAGCGGGCCACCAGCGAGACGCTCAGCAGCTGGGAGAGGTCTCCCCACTCGGCGGCGAAGAGGACCATGAAGCTGGCCAGGACCTGGCGGAAGCCGCGAACGTCCTTGGCCTTGTCGGCGAACTCGCTGCCGTCGTCCTCCGTCGCGGTGCCGTGGTGGCGGCGCCCCTCGATGAACAGGAACACCGCGCCGCCGAGGAAGAGCAGAGCGGCGACGACGTGGATCACGTCGGTCGGGAGGAGCGTGGCCACCCCGCCGATCGCCACCGCGATGAGCGTCTGGATCGCGAACGCCGCGCCCACCCCGAGCCACACGAAGATCGGCCGGTACTTCGTCGACAGCACCAGCGTCGCCAGAAACGTCTTGTCGGGGAGCTCGACGACGAAGATCGCGGCGAAGGCCAGCGCGACGACGGTGATGTCCATCAGGGTTCCGTTCCAGTTCTTTACGTCCGGCCCTCATCCTCGCACCCCGCCGAGCCGTCGCTCGCGTCGGCCGAGACGTCAGGTACGTCGGTCGAGGCGTCGCCGGATGCCTACTCGTTCGCCGGGGCTGACGTGTCGGCCGACGTACGTGACGCTTCGGCCGACCGGGGTGACGCTTCGGCGAGGGCTTTCGCCTCGGCGAGTACGTCGATGGCGGGGCGGTCGAGGGCGGCGGCGGCGCGGGCCACGTCGTCCCACTCGGGCTGCAGGTTGACGACCTCGTCGTCGAGGCGGGCTGCCTTGACCGCGATCGGGTGTCCGCCGACGCTCACGGTCAGCATCTCGCGGGGCAGGGCGTGCTTGACGACCTCGTGCTCGCGTACGCCGATGGTCGAGGTCTCCCGGAAGAACACCCGCCGGACCGCGTCGGCGGCGGTGGAAGGAGCGAGGGCGTGGAGGGTGTAGGCCGGGCGCCCCTTCTTCATCAGGATCGGGGTGATCCAGGCGTCGTGCGCGCCGGCCGCCAGCAGCGCGTCGATCGCTCCCGGGATCAGCCGAGGTTCGAGATCGTCGATGTTGGCCTCGATGACGAGCTCGTTCTCCGGGGCGGGGGCATTTTCCCGCCATGGCGGGAAAATGCCCGCCTCTGCCGCAGGATCCGCCCGCACTTCCCCGCCATGGCGGGATTCTGCCTCCGCCCCAGCAGCCTCGCCGACCAGCACGCGGAGGGTGTTCGACCAGCCCTCCGGATCCTTGCTGCCCGCGCCGACCCCGATCGCCGCGGTCGTCATCGGCGGCTGAGCCCCCCAGCTCGTCGCGAGGGTGGTGAGCAGCGCGGCACCGGTCGGCGTGCACATCTCCATCGCCGGGTGTCCCGGCGGCCCCGCATAGGACGGTACGCCGGTGAGCAGCCGCGCCACGGCCGGCGGTGGCACCGGAAGGGTGCCGTGAGCGGCCCGGACCGAGCCCGAGCCGACCGCCACCGGCGAGACCACGATCTCGGTGCCGCCCAGGTGCACGAAGCCGGCGCACACCCCGACCACGTCGGCGATCGCGTCCAGCGCCCCGACCTCGTGGAAGTGGACCTGGTCCGGCGAGATCCCGTGGACCGCACCTTCCGCGACCGCGAGCCGCTCGAAGACCCGCAGCGCCAGATCACGTACGGCCTCGTCCAGAGCGGCGCCGGTCAACAGCGCCCGGACGTCGGTCCAGGTCCGGTGATGGGCCGAGTCCGCGATCGAGACGTGACACCGGGTCGCGGCGAGGGCGCCACGCCGCACCTGCTCGACGCCGAGATCCACGGGCTCAGGAGCGACCGCATCGACCGCGGCGGCGATCACCGGGAGCGGAACCCCGGCACCGAGGAGCGCGCCGAGCAGCATGTCCCCCGATGCTCCGGCGGAGGCGTCGACCCAGACGACGCTCACCGAGCCCGCCGCGCGATCCGAGCCGCGGCGACCCCGGCGCCGTAGCCGTTGTCGATGTTGACCACGGTCACGCCGGGAGCACACGAGTTGAGCATCGCCAGCAGCGCGGCCAGCCCGCCGAAGGAGGCGCCGTAGCCGACGGAGGTCGGCACCCCGATCATCGGCACTCCCACCAGCCCACCGACCACGGAGGGCAGGGCACCTTCCATCCCCGCGACGACGATCAGGCAGTCGGCTTCCTCGAGCCGGTCGCGTACGGCCATCAGCCGGTGGATCCCGGCGACACCGACGTCGGTGATCCGCTCGACACCGGCGCCGTGGACCCGGCAGGTGAGCGCAGCCTCGGCCGCGACCGGTCCGTCGGAGGTCCCGGCGGCGACGACGCACACCCGGCCCTGCGGGGTCGGCAGCGGCCCGAGCGTGACCGCGCGGGCCTCGGCATCGTGGACCGCCGTCGGCAGCTCGGCCGCGACCAGGGCGGCCGCCTCGGCGGAGACCCGGGTGGCCAGGACGGCGCGCGTGGGATGCGCCTCATGCAGCCGGCGAAGGATCGCGACGACCTGCTCGGGGGTCTTGCCGTCGGCGTACACGACCTCGGGGTCACCGGTGCGGCGCTCCCGGTCGAGGTCGACGCGGGCGAAACCGAGGTCGGCGGTCGGCTCGTCGTCCGGCATGACTCAGAACCGCGCCGGGTCGGCGGGATAGACCCCCAGCAGCTTCACGTCGGTGGTGAAGAAGGCCAGCTCCTCCAGGGCACGCTTCAGCCCCGGCTGGTCCGGGTGACCGTCGACCTCGGCGAGGAACTGCGTGGCGGTGAACTTCCCGTCCACCATGTAGGACTCCAGCTTGGTCATGTTGACCCCGTTGGTCGCGAAGCCGCCGAGCGCCTTGTAGAGGGCCGCCGGGAGGTTGCGTACGTTGAAGATGAACGAGGTCACCACCGGCCCGTTGTCGGCGGGAGCCTGGATGAAGTCGGGCGAGAGCACCACGAAGCGGGTGGTGTTGTGGTCGGCGTCCTCGATGTCGGTGGCGAGCACGTCCAGTCCGTAGATCGAGGCGGCCAGCGGCGGCGAGATCGCGGCCATCGTCGGGTCGCCCGCCTCGATCACCTCGCGTGCGGCACCGGCGGTGTCACCGGAGACGACCGGGGTGAAGCCGTGCTCCCGGATGATGTTGCGGCACTGGCCCAGCGCGTGGACATGGGAGTGGACCGTACGGATGTCGTCGAGGTGGGCGCCCGGAAGGCCGAGCAGGTGGAACCGGATCCGCAGGTAGTGCTCGGCGATGATGTGCAGGTTGGACTCGGGGAGGAAGTGGTGGATGTCGGCCACCCGCCCGGCCAGCGAGTTGTCGATCGGGATCATCGCCAGCGACGCCTCACCTGCCTCGACGGTCGCAAAGACGTCCTCGAACGAGGCGCACGGCACCGACTCCAGCTCGGGGTAGTGCCGTTGGCAGACCATGTGTGAGTTGGACCCTGGTTCGCCCTGATAGGCGATGCGATGTGGCTCGGACACAGTGACAGTCTAGATTCGCCCGTTGTGCTCGCTCTTGCCATTCTCAGTCTGCTGACAGCAATCGCCGCCCTGGTCTTCGCCGGAGCGGCCTGGCAGCGGACGAAGGACGTACGCCGCTCCGACCCTGTCGACATCGATTCGCTGCCGACCGACGTCGCCGGTCTGCGCGCCGAGGTCGCGGCCCTGCGCGCCGAGTCGGCGATGAACCTGCGCCACCTCGCGGTCGTGCGTTTCGACGCCTTCGGAGACGCCGGTGGCCACCTGAGCTGGTGCCTTGCTCTGCTCGACGACAACGGCGACGGGGTCGTGCTCACCTCGATCCACGGGCGCACCGAGGCGAGGTCGTACGCGAAGAGCATCAGTGGCTGGAAGTCGTCCCAGCTGATGTCGCCGGAGGAGACCGAGGCCGTCCAGCAGGCCAAGCCCAGGAGCTGATCCCGGGTCCAGGGCCGAAAACGACACCGGCACGCTCGGGCATGGCGGGGGAACCGTTCCGAGCGTGCCGGTTTTCAAACCCGGGCTGCGGGTGGGACGGCCCGGGAGTCGACCACTGGTCGCGGGGGATTTCCGACCAGTGTGTGGGTCTTGCACGTCACCGGCCGGAGTCAGGCTTGAGCCCAGCTGGAGACGCCGACTGGGCTGACGCCGAGTCGTGTCAGACACCTTATGAATATTTACTTGTCAACAAGACATCTGTCTCGGCGAGTCGGGCCCGAATTGACTAGAGAATCGATGCCAAACGTGCCGAAAGCACGCGGGAAATGGGACTTTAGGCCCTGATTCTCAGGACGTTCTACCCCATCGCGTGTCGTGTGGATTCGGGACCGAATCGGGACTCGTCCTCAGCGTGGCACGCGGACGAGCAGGCGCCCGGGAAGGCACTGCATCCGCAGTTCTCGGCCCTCGGAGATCGTGTCGCCGTCGAGCTGGCGCGGCTGGTCGTGGTTGGTCCGGATCACGACGCTCGCACCGGTCATCCGGTTGATCAGATTGTCGGTGCGCGGCCGCTTGCTCAGCACCCGGGCCGCGAGGGGGAGCCAGGACCAGAACCGCTGCGGATAGAGCAGCACCACGTCGATGAGGCCGTCGTCGAGCGCGGCCGCCGGCAGCAGCGGCATGTTCGCCTGGAGGTAGCCGACGTTGCCGACCACGACCGTGCGCGCCCGGTGCCTGGTGAACTCGCCGTCGTCGACGGAGATCTCCAGCCGCATCGCCGGGAACATCAGGCTCTTGAAGGCGGAGAGGACGTACGCCATCCAGCCGATCCGCTTCTTGATGTCCTCGTTGACGCCGCTCATGATCGCGGCGTCGAAGCCCATCCCGGCCATGACCAGGAAGTTGGTGTCGTCGAGTTTGTCCCCCGAGACCTCGACCAGGTCGATCGCCCGGTCCTGCCCGGTGAGCGCGACGTCGATCGCGGCGCGGATGTAGAGCGGGATCGACAGGTTTCGGGCCAGCAGGTTGCCGGTGCCGCCGGGGACGATCCCGACCGCGATGCCGGTGCCGGCCAAGGCGGAGCAGACCTCTCGTACGGTGCCGTCGCCGCCACACACCAGGACGAGGTCGGCGCCCTCCGCCTGGGCCGCTCGCGCCATCCCCTTGCCCGGGTCGTCGACCGTGGTCAGGTGCCAGGTCGGCGTCTTCCAGCCGGACTCCTTGGCCATCGTGGTGACCATCGTCTTGAAATGCTCGACCGACTCGACCTTGATCGGGTTGAGCACGACCGCGATCCTCCGGTTGCCGCGTACCGAGTCGACCAGCGGCCGCCGCCCCAGCGCGTGCGAGGCGGGCAGGGGCGTGTAGACGGCCATGCCGAGGAAGACGGCGCCGGCGGCGAAGAGGATCCCGCCGAGCACGTCGGAGGGGTAGTGGCGTCCGAGGAAGACCCGGTCGGCGGCGACGAGCACGACCAGCAGGATGAGGCCGGCATAGGCCAGGCGGCGGATGCCGCGGCGGCGTACGAACATCGTCACGACCACCGCGATCACGCCCGCCAGCACCGCGATCCCGGTCGCATGACCGGACGGGTACGACGGTGACTCGTGCAGCCACGACGTCAGCTGCCACACCGGCCGGTCCCGGTCGACGAGCAGCACGACCCCGCGGCGTACGACCAGCGTCACCACCACGACGCCGAGGACGTAGACCGCGGCGCGCAGGTAGGTCCGGAACAGTCCCGCGGCGACCAGGAGGGCGACGCCGACGGCGAGATACCACTCCGTGGCCACCTCGACGATGTGCCCGAAGTCGAGCATCCAGCCGTGTTCCGCCGTCACCGCCGTCGCGTCCCGGCCGAGCTCGTCGATCGTCGAGACCGGCGGCCACCCGTTGATCCCCGCGATCCCGATCAGGGCGCACAGAGCGAACAGCGAGGCCGCCCAGAGCAGCAGGGCGCGGCGCGAAAGGTCAAGCACGGTGAGTCAGTATGCGCGAAACGTCTTCCACACAGTGAATGAACGTGCTGGACAAAACCGCGGGTACGGCATGACGGAAAGCGCTATCGTGCGCTTTCCGCGCATGATTCGGGTCGGCGCCGGCACCCCTCGGTCCCTCGTCGTTGTGAGGTCTCTCATGCGCGCTCGCGCCTCCTCGTACGCCCTCATCGGGCTCCTGTCCGTCCCCGCCGTCGCCCTCGGCATCGGTGGCCTCCTCGCCGGCTCCGCCGCTGCGGCTGATGGTGAGTGTGGCGGCAAGCCCGTCACCGTCGACCTCAGCGTCGAGAGTCAGGTCCCGACCGAGGGTGACGACGTGATCGTGCTCGCGCCCGACCAGAACGTCAGCCTGCACGCTCTGGGTGGCAACGACGTCATCTGCTTCAGGCCCACCTCGAGCATCGGCACGGTCTATGGGGACGGGGGCAACGACACGATCTTCAGCAACTCCCGTGCGAACGCAGTTCGTGGAGGCGATGGCGATGATCTGATCCATGGCGGTGACACCACTGATCATCTCTACGGCGACGCCGGAGACGACGCCATCTACGGCGGCGCAGCGGCAGACGCAATCATTCCGGGTGCGGGCGCTGACGTGGCTCACGGAGGCGCTGGTGCGGACCGGATCCAGGTCACGTCGTCCGATGCTGCTGGTGACGTTCTCGAGGGAGGGTCTGAAGACACGTCGAAGGACACCTTCTACCTGTTCAGTTCGGCGTCGGGGATCACCTACGACATGACATCAGGCGTCACCTCATGGGCAGCCAGCGCTCACGGCTTCGAGGCAGTGACCGGCACGAACCACGCTGATGTGATCACCGGCACGGATGGTGACGACACCATCGATGCCGGGGCCGGCAACGACCAGATCGACGCCGGAGCCGGGAACGACACGCTTCAGGACGGTGCCGGTGAGGACGTCGTCCATGGCGGTGATGGCGACGACACCTTCCTCGGCAATGGGAATGGTGCGTACGCCGACTATGACGAACTGTGGGGCGACGGTGGGAACGACACGATCACCGGCGGCGCCTACGGGGCGCAGGATCTGATCAGCGGTGACGCTGGCAACGACACTTTGAGCAACGGCGTGGGCTCGGGACGCGTGTTTGGCGGGCTCGGGGACGACGAGATCACCCTTGCGGGCGATATGAGCTCGAGGGCGTTCGGCGGTGACGGGAGCGACACGATCCATGTCGGGGCGATCGGCGGCGACGCCAACGGCGGCAACGGCAACGACACGATCTACGGAGGGTCCACGTCACTCTCCGCCAACGGCGACGCCGGCGACGACAAGATCTATGGAGCAGCGAAGTCCAACTACCTCCGGGGCGGCGCCGGGAACGACCTCATCGAAGGCGGAGCCGGCAAGGACGAGCTGATCGGTGGTCCGGGTCTCGACTCGATCCACGGCAAGGCTGAAGCCGACACGATCTATGGCGACGAGGACTACTACAGCCCGACCGTCGGCTCCGCCGACAGCATCGACGCCGGGGACGGCAACGACACCGTGAAGGGCGGGCCCGGGAACGACACGGTGCGCGCCGGAGACGGCGCGGACACCGTGGTCGGCGAGTCCGGGAGCGACCGTCTGCTCGGTGACGGCGGCAACGACCGAATGAAGGGCGACACCGACAACGACACGATCGAAGGCGGTAGCGGCAACGACACCTTGGAGGGCGGCAACGGTGCCGACTCCCTGCGTGGTGACAGCGGCGACGACGTCCTGGCCGGCAACGACGGCAACGACGCGCTGAACGGCGGCACGGGGATCGACACCGCCTCGTACGTCACGGCCTTCAACCCCGTGACGGTGACCATGTCCAAGGCGACCGGCGGTGGCGGCACCGACACGCTCGTGGGAATGCAGAACCTGAAGGGCAGCCCCTACGCAGATCGTCTCATCGGCGACGGTGGCGCCAACGTACTCCTTGGCGGAGGCGGCAGCGACACGATCTTCCCCGGCCTCGGCAACGACCGCGCGGAGGGTGGCTCAGGCACCGACACCGTCGCCTACTCGAACGTACGCAACGGCGTGAAGGTCGCGCTCAACACGACCTCGGTGCAGTCGACCGGCGCGGGAGCGGATCGCCTGCTGACCTTCGAGCGGCTGACCGGCACGAACTACGCAGACGTCCTGCGGGGCAACAGCGGAGCCAACAAGCTTGTCGGCCTTGGTGGCTCGGACCGGATCGAGGGCGGCTCAGGCAATGACTCGCTCTACGGCCACTCGGGCAACGACCGGCTGATCGGCGGCTACGGCCGCGACTACGGCGACGGCGGCACGGGCCGCGACAGCAGCTCGTCCGTCGAGCGGCGCGTACGCATTCCGTAGCCCCCGAGGTACGGGAGAGGTACGGGTTCGGGCGGCAGCACCGACTTGGGAAACTGGCCCCTTTGAGTTCAGAGCAGAAGAATCGAGAGGGATCCATACAGTGAAGACATCGGTGCGGTTGCGCATGGGCGGCCTGCTGGCAGCAGCGGCTGTGGCAACGGGTGGACTGGTGGCGGTGGACGCGGGCACGGCGCCTGCCGACGCCGCGGTCAGCTGCACGATCAGCAGCCCGAAGACCGTACGTCCCGGCAACACCGGCAGCTGCGTGACGCTGCTCCAGAAGGTGCTCGGTGGGCTCAAGCCGGACGGTTCGTTCGGGTCGGCGACCACCGCCCGGGTGAAGGAGTACCAGCGGGCGAAGGGGCTGTCGGCCGACGGCATCGCCGGGTCGCGTACCTGGTCGAAGATCAGGGCGGGTATGTCCGGTGCCGGCACGATCGTCTCCTCGAGCGCCACCGCTAACTGGTACGCCTGCGTCATCGTCCGCGGTGGCCAGTCGATCCGCTACACCGTCACCAACAAGCGCAGCACCGGGTGGAAGCAGGCCGTGATCAAGACCAGCGGCTCCCTCGCGGACCCAGTGATCCACGGCTCGATCCCCAGCAAGGGCACGCGTTCGACGGCGTCGAACTCCGGGTTCCCGAAGACGTACGCGACATCGGCCTCCTACATCACCTACACGGGTGGCTCGTACTTTACCAACGACAGCTATGCCTACAACTTCACCGACGTGAAGGTCTACCGCTCGTGGCTGCGCCCCTGCGGCAAGACCAGCCCGGTCTACTGGTGACCGGTCGATTACTGAAGTGAGATCTGGTGGTCCGGTCGACTAGCCTTGCCGCATGATCGACCCGCGCATCCTCCGCGAAGACCCCGACCGCGTACGTGCCTCGCAGGAGCGCCGTGGCGCGTCCTCCGACGTGGTGGACCGGGCGCTGTCCGCGGACAGCGCCCGGCGCGCGGCGATCGCGGACTTCGAAGCCAAGCGGGCCGAGCAGAAGCAGATGGGCAAGAAGGTCGCCCAGGCCAAGGGCGAGGAGAAGCAGCAGCTGCTGGCCGAGGTGAAGGACCTCGCGGTCGCCGTCAAGGCGGCCGACGCAGCTCAGGCGGAGGCCGAGGAGGAGTGGAAGAAGGCCCTCAAGGCCATCCCCAACCTCGCCGACGACGCTCCGGCCGGCGGTGAGGACGACTTCGTCCTGATCGAGAAGGTCGGCAAGCCCCGTGACTTCGAGGCCGAGGGCTTCGAGCCGCGTGACCACGTCGAGCTCGGCAAGCTCCTCGGCGCGATCGACCTCGAGCGCGGCGCCAAGGTCTCGGGCAGCCGCTTCTACTTCCTGACCGGGGTCGGCGCGGAGCTCGAGTTCGCGCTGATCAACCTGGCGATGGAGCAGGCCCGCGAGGCCGGGTTCACCCAGGTCATCGCCCCGGCGCTGGTGCGCCCGGAGGCGATGGAGGGCACCGGCTTCCTCGACCAGGTCGATGACGGCGTCTACAAGATCGAGGACGACGACCTCTACCTCGTCGGCACCTCGGAGGTGCCGATGGCGGCGTACCACTCCGACGAGATCCTCGACCCCGACACGCTGCCGCGGCGCTACGCCGCGTTCTCGTCGTGCTTCCGCAAGGAGGCCGGCTCGGCGGGCAAGGACACCAAGGGCATCATCCGGGTCCACCAGTTCGAGAAGGTGGAGATGTTCGTCTACACCACCGTCGAGGAGTCGTACGCCGAGCACCAGCGTCTCCTCGAGTGGGAGAAGTCGTTCCTGGACAAGCTCGAGCTGGCGTACCAGGTCATCGACGTCGCCGCGGGCGACCTCGGTCCTTCGGCGCTGCGGAAGTTCGACTGCGAGGCGTGGATCCCGACCCAGGGGAAGTACCGCGAGCTCACCTCGGCGTCCAACTGCACCACCTTCCAGGCGCGCCGCCTCGACATCCGGCAGCGCACCGAGAGTGGCACCACCCCGGTCGCCACCCTCAACGGCACGCTGACCGCGATCACCCGCGCCATCGTCGCCGTCCTGGAGACCCACCAGCAGGCCGACGGCTCGGTGCGGGTGCCGAAGGCGCTGCAGAAGTGGCTCGGCCGCGAGGTCCTGGAGCCGATCCAGAAGTGAGCACGACCGAGAGCACCACCGCTCGGCCCGGTGAGGCCGCCTGGCGGCCCAAGGTCGTCGCGCTCGACATCGACGGCACCCTGCTGCGCTGGGTCGACGGAACGGGCACGCCGTCCGAGGCGCTCTCGGACAAGGTGCGCGACGCGGTCCGCCGGGCGTACGACGCCGGGGCCCACGTGGTGCTCTCCTCCGGTCGCTCGGCCCACTCGATGACCGGGATCGCCGACCTGATCGGCATCCCGGACGAGGGGGCGGACCGGCTGTGGATCGTTGCGTCCAACGGTGCGGTGGTGCTGCGCTACCCGCCGGTCGACGTGGTGCACGAGGAGACCTTCGACGCCCGCGAGGCGGTCGAGAAGATCTTGGCGCAGCGGCCGAACGTGCTGGTCGCGGTGGAGAACCGCGGCATCGGCTACCGGTTCAACCGGCCGTTCCCGCCGGGCGAGCTGGGCAACGGTGAGAACCTCGTCGCTCCCGTCGAGGAGATGGTCGCCGGCCCGGTCTCCCGGGTGATCATCCGCGACCCCGACGCGACCCCCGAGGACTTCCTCGCCCTCGGCCGCGAGCTCGGTCTGCACGGCATCGACTACGTCGTCGGCTACACCGCCTGGCTCGACCTCACCCCGGTCGGCGTCTCCAAGGCGTCGGGCCTCTCCTACGTCTGCGACCAGCTCGACCTCGAGCCCGCCGACGTACTCGCCATCGGTGACGGCCGCAACGACGTCGAGATGCTCGAATGGGCGGGCCGCGGGGTGGCGATGGGCAACGCGCCCGACGTCGTCCAGGCCATTGCTGACGCGGTGACGGCCCACGTCGCCGACGACGGCGCGGCGCTGGAACTCTCCCGCTGGTTCTGAAAGTGCTGTTCTGAGAGTCTTGGCGCTCGTGACCCTTCCCACCACCATCATGACTGAGCGGCTGACGCTGCCGTTGTGGACCCGCGCCGACGTCGAGGCCATCCGCGATCCCGACGGATCGATCGGGCGGCCGCAGAGCTGGCACCCGCAGTTCCCGCGCGAGGACGACCGCGACGCGGCGACGATGTGGGTCGAGGGTGACCGGTGGAGCTCCCGCTACATCATGCGCAACGGGACCGTACTCGGTTCGATCGGCTTCTTCGGGCCACCTGCCGCCGCCGCTGACGGCACCCCGGAGGCCGAGGTCGGCTACGGCCTGATCGAAGAGGCACGCGGGTGGGGATTCGCGACCGAGGCGCTCAAGGGTCTGCTGGCGTGCGCGGACGAAGAGGGCGTACGCATCCGGGCTTCTGTCGAGCCCACCAACGCCGCCAGCCTCCGAGTGCTCGCCAAGTGCGGGTTCACCGAGCTGCGCGGCGCCGACGAGGACGGGCATCTGGTGATGGCCAGGCCGGTCCCGGGTGGCAGAATAGAGGAATGACGATGCCGAAGCTGGTCGCCACCGACCTGGACGGCACCCTGGTCAGAGCGGACGGTTCGGTCTCGGACTTCACGCGTGACGTGCTCGTGAAGCTCGAGGAGATCGGCGTGCCGGTCATCTTCGTGACCGGTCGTCCGCTGCGCTGGACCCGCGAGCTCTTCGAGCACATCGGCAGCGTCGGGCTGGCGATCGTCTCCAACGGAGCGCTGGTCTGGGACGTCGCGACCGATCAGCCCCGGCTCTCCCGGCTGATCGAGCCGACCCTGACCGCCGAGGTGGCGGCGGTGCTGAAGGACGAGGTCCCCGGGCTGGTCTTCGCGACCGAGTCGCTCGAGGGCTGGTCGTGCGAGCCCGAGTTCGCGGCCCACACCTCCGATGCCCTCCGGCCCGCCAAGCGCATCGCGCCGATCGAGGAGCTCGCCGACGAGCCGCTGATCAAGCTGCTCGCCCGGCGTCACGACCACGACGACGCCGACGAGCTGCTCGCGGCCGCGGCGGCCGTCGTCGGTGATCGCGTCAACGTCACCCACTCGTCGTTCCCGCTGCTGGAGATCAGTGCTCCCGGCGTCACCAAGGCCTCCACGCTGGAGCTGGTCTGCACCGAGCTCGGCATCTCCGATGCGGACGTGATCGCCTTCGGTGACATGCCCAACGACCTGCCGATGCTGACCTGGGCCGGGACCTCGTACGCCATGGCGGACGCCCATCCGAGCGTGGTCGCGTGCGCGTCGCACCTGGCGCCCGGGCACGAAGATGACGGTGTCGCGCGGGTCCTGGCTGGAGTCTTCGGCCTGTGACTGGTTTGATCTTCGCCATGCGCCGCGTCCCCCAGTTCCTCGCTGCCTTCGCTCTTGCGGTGGCAGCGGTGGTCATGACGAGCCCCGCCCCTGCCTCGGCATCCCCGGTTGCGGCTCCCGCGAAGTGCCCCGCCTTCGTGCTCAGCGACGCGGTCAAGGAGCCGCTGGTCTTCCATGCGCGGGTGACCGGGCCCGGGAAGGCCGGCGCCAAGGGCCAGGTGGTCTACCCGGTGACCGTCGTCAAGGCGCTCAAGGGCGTCACCGGCGGCAGCAACCTCGACGTCGCGCTCAACCCCGGTGTGTGCCAGAAGAAGTCGCTGACCGCCAACGAGGACTACTACTTCTTCGTGCAGAAGAAGGGCGGCACGATCCTCGCCGCAGGCAGCGCGCCGCGCGTCGAGGAATACACCGACAAGCTCCAGGCCGAGATCGCCAAGGAGTTCCCCGAGGTGATCGCCCCCGAGCCCCAGCAGGTGAGCTTCAGCGAGCCCGCTTCTCCCGAGGGTCAGAAGCTCGTCGAGGTCGCCGCCCCCGGTGTCGCGCTCGTCGTCGTCGGCATCCTCGGTCTGATCATCGTGATGATCCTCGGGCGGCGAAAGGCTTCCTGACGCCGGGCGGTTCCTTCGTCGAGGTATGCAGCCGAAGGCTCACATCCCGTGCGGAGTTCCGCTAGGGATGTGTCCGCTGGTCTGCATACCCTTCGACAGGCTCCGGCCGCTGCCTCGACGATAGGCCGGCCTCCGGCGCCCACCCCGGCGGCCGGAAGGCGTAGCTCAGCTTGAGCCGCCAGCCGTCGGCGCTGCGTACGTCGTTCCAGAGCTCACGGAAGGCGCCGTACTCCAGCCGGAGAAGGTTGTAGGTGTCGACCTTGTAGGTCAGGCCGTACGTCGGGCGCTGGACCTCCGGCTGGAACGTCCCGAAGAGGCGGTCCCAGATGATCAGGATGCCGGCGTAGTTCTTGTCCAGGTACTCCGGGTCGGAGCCGTGGTGGACGCGGTGGTGGCTCGGGGTGTTGAGGACGAGCTCGATCGGACGCCACAGCTTGCCGATCGTCTCGGTGTGCACGAAGAACTGGTAGATCAGGTTGATCGAGAAGGCGATGTAGATCGCCGCCGGGGAGATGCCGAGGAACGGCAGCGGCAGGAAGAAGAAGAACTCGAACCACGGGTTCCACTTCTGCCGCAGCGCGGTCGCGAACGTCATGTACTCGCTCGAGTGGTGTGCCTGGTGGGCTGCCCAGCCGACTCGGGTCCGGTGCACGAAGCGGTGGTTCCAGTAGTAGGCGAGGTCGACGACCACGACCGAGATCGCCAGGCCCCACCACGTCTCCGGAATCTGCCACAGCGACGCGTAGGCGAAGATCGCCGTGTAGACCGCGAAGGTCAGCACCTTGAACACGGTCATCGACACGATCGAGCCGAGGCCCATCAGCACCGAGGTGCGCGCGTCCTTGAAGACGTAACCGGCCAGGTTGTCGTCGTGGTCGAGCCATTTCAGCGCCGCCAGTTCGATGAGGATCGAGATCAGGAAGAACGGGATGGCGTACGTCAAGGGGTTCTTCAACGGGTCGAGCATGTCGTTCATGGGGGACCTCCCAGGGATATGACCTTCGAGTAAGTTACCTCAAGGTCATATGCCGCCGCTAGACTCTTGGACATGTCACGGGCCAACGCTGGAACCAAGGGCGTCCCGCGCGCCGACCGCGAGCTGCAGATCGTGCGGGCAGCCTGTGAGGTGTTCGGCACCATCGGATTCGCCAAGGCGTCGGTCGCGGGGATCGCTGCCGACGCGGGCATCTCGAAACCGCTGGTCTACCAGTACTTCGGTTCCAAGGAAGGCCTCTTCTCCGCCTGCCTCACCTACGGCGCCGAGCTGCTGGCCGGCGACATGGAGCGGGTCGCCGCCGACGACTCGGTCGGTCTCGAGCGCGGTCTGCGCACCCTCGACGGGATCTTCAGCATCCTCGAGCCCCAGCCGTGGCTGTGGCGGCTCTTCTTCGACGGGACCGCCCCGGACACGGGTGACGTCGCCGCCGTGAGGGCCGTCTACACCGACCGGATCACCCGGCTGGCGATGGAGGGCGTCGGCGAGCTGATGGCGCTCGTCGGTGACGACGACCCGCTCGATGTCTCCGCGATGACCGCCGTGTGGATGAACGTCGTCGACTCGCTCGTCACCTGGTGGCTCGATCATCCCGAGGTCACGCGGAGCGAGATGACCGCGCGGTGCTACCGGCTCATCGTGGGGCTCTCCGGCGCGGAGCCGCCCGCGGCGGTCGTGGCCGACCCGGCCGGGCGCTGAGCGGGTGCGCGGGGCATTTTCCCGCCATGGCGGGAAAATGCCGCCCCAGATCGGCGAGACCGTCGGCAAAAGCCCGCCATGGCGGGAAAATGCCCTCCGCGAGTAGCCTTCGCGCGTGAGCATCGGCAGAGACCTGCAGTCGGCCATCTTCCGCAAGGGCCTGTTCGGCCACCGTCCCGTGGTGCCGACCGAACCCTCGGCGCTCGCCGAGGCCGCCCAGCGGGCGATGAGCAAGGAGGCCTGGGCGTACGTCGACGGCGGTGCCGGCCAGCAGCGAACCGTCGCCGCCAACACCGCCGCCTTCGACCACTACCGGCTGGTGCCGCGCATGCTCACCAACGTCGAGAGCCGCGACCTGCGCACCACCCTGTTCGGTGTGGACATGCCGGCGCCGCTGATGCTCGGCCCGGTCGGCGTGCTCGAGCTGGCCCACCCCCGCGCCGAGCACGAGGTCGCCGCGGCGGCCCGCGCGACGGGCATCCCGATGGTGATCTCCACCCAGGCATCGGTCCCGATGGAGGAGGTCGCCGAGGACCTGGGCGACACCCCGCGGCTCTACCAGCTCTACTGGTCGAAGGACGAGTCGATCGTCGAGTCCTTCGTACGCCGCGCCGAGGCCATCGGCTCCGACGCGCTGGTCGTCACCCTCGACACGCACATGCTGGGGTGGCGTACGCGTGATCTCGATCTGGGCTATCTGCCCTTCGCCCGGGGACTCGGGATCGCCCAGTACACCTCCGACCCCGCCTTCCGTGCGCTCGTCGAGGAGCGGCTCGCGGCGGGCTCCGGGATGAGTGTGCGACCCGGGCTCCGGGAGATCCCCTCGGCGCTCACCGCGGTCGCCTCCATGGCCCAGCACCATCCCGGCAAGCTCGTCGACAACCTCCGCTCCGGCCACGCCCGAGCCGCGGTCGAGACCTTCCTCGATGTCTTCTCCCGCTCCGACCTGATCTGGGACGATCTCGACCGGCTACGGGAGATGACCGACCTGCCGATCGTGCTGAAGGGGCTCCAGGCGCCCGAGGACGCCCGGCGCGCGCTCGAGCACGGCGTGGACGGGATCATCGTCTCCAACCACGGTGGCCGTCAGGTCGACGGCGCCATCGCGTCGATCGACGCCCTGCCGAGCATCGTCGACGAGGTCGACGGCCGCATCCCGGTCCTCTTCGACTCCGGCATCCGCTCCGGCGCCGACATCCTCAAGGCGCTCGCCCTGGGTGCCGACGCGGTCCTCCTCGGCCGCCCCTACGTCTACGGCCTCGCCCTCGCCGGTGCCGCCGGTGTCCAGGCCGTCCTGGAGCACATGATCGCCGAGCTCGACCTCTCCCTCGGTCTCGTCGGCTGCCGCTCCGTCGACGAGATCGGCCGCGAGCTCCTCGGCTGAAGCTCGGGGGCACTGGTGCTCCTCGCGTCGGGCACAGGTTGTGAACGGACGCCGGGTTCACCCCTGCCGACACGCCTGCGCTGCTAGCGTCCCGCTCGCAGATCGATCGTGTCCGGGACGAGGTGACTGCTCGACTCGCTCGTTCGGATAGATGGAGCTCGCTCATGCGTTTTCGTTGGTGCCACGCCGTAGCCGCTGCTGTTGTTCTTCCCGCTGCCGTGGTCGTTGTCGGGCCCGCCGCTGCCGCCGGGGGCGCCACCTGCGGCGGTAAGACGGTCACCGTCGACATGAGGTACGGCGAGAGGCCCACCAACGGCGACGATGTCATCCTCACCGGGTACGACGTCGACGAAACCTATGGCCTTGCGGGCGACGACACGATCTGTCGCCTGGACGACGGTCCGCGCGGAAAGATCTACGGAGGCGATGGTGACGATGTCATCTACGGTGGCATCGTCGAGTACTCCGGGCCCGAGCTCTACGGTGGCAACGGCAACGACACCATCTACGGCAGCAACAATTGGACCTACATCAGCGCGGGTAACGGTGCGGACACGGTCTACGTCCGAGCCCGCGGCGGCGGCGACGTCTACGGCGGTGCGGGGAACGACGTCGTCTACGGCGGCGCCGGCAACGACGCGATGTGGGCGGGGCCGGGCAACGACCGTATCTACGGAGGTCTCGGTGACGACTTCCTCGTCGGCGGGGCGGACCAGGACTACGTCTATGGCGGTGCCGGCAACGACGGGGTCTACGGCGTCGGCGGAGACGACAGGATGTACGGAGGCGCCGGGGCCGACCGGCTCATCGGGGAGGACGGGCGCGACCGGATCTGGGGATCGTCCGGCGACGACGTGATCAAGGGTGGTGGCGATGGCGACCGGATCTGGGGTGAGGGCGGCAATGACGAGGTCGAGGCCGGCGGTGGCTCCGACGAGGTGTTCGGTGGCGTCGGCAGGGACTGGCTCTCTGGTGGATCCGGCAACGACACCTTGTCCGGCGGAGACGGTCAGGACCGACTCATCGGTGGGTCTGGAGCCGACAAGCTTGCCGGAGGAAGCGGCGCCGACCGACTGACGTACTAGCTCGACCAGGTCGCGTCATCACCCCTCGGCCGCGCCAAGTTCATACTTTATGAGGGGGCGCGATCTGAGCACCCCACTTACGATGCAAGTGATGAACCCGCAATCTCCGCCAGACATCGTCGTGATCGGCGGCTCCAACATGGATCTCCACGCTCGGGCCCACGAGCAGGTGGTGATGGGTTCGAGCATGTCCGGTTCCGCCGGCCTCTCGCCCGGTGGGGTGGGCCGCAACGTCGCGGAGAACCTCGCCCGGCTGGGCGACTCGGTGGCGCTGGTCTCGGTCGTCGGTGACGACCCGATCGGCGACGAGGTGATCAGCTACACCGAGGATGTCGGCGTCGACTGCACCTACGTCCGACGCCGGGCAGACGTACGCACCGGCACGTACAACGCCGTGCTCGACTCCTCCGGTGAGCTGGTGGTCGCGGTGGCCGACATGGCCGCGACCGACGAGTTCTCCCCGCTGGTGGTGGAGGCGGCCCGCGATTTGATCAAGAACGCTCGTGGTGTGCTCGTCGAGGGCAACATCCCGGTCCGCACCGCCGACGTGGCGATCGACCTCGCCCGCGAGTTCGGCGTGCCCGTCGGGTTCGACCCGGTCTCGGTGTCGAAGGCGAGGCGGGCGCGGGACCTGATCCGGGCCGATCGCGAGCTCTACCTGGTCACGCCCAACCAGGCCGAGCTGGCCGCGCTGACCGACCTGCCCGCCGGCACCGATGCCGAGATCGAGAAGGCCGTCCACTCGCTGCACGACCGCGGTGTCGGCGTCGTCTGGGTGCGCCTCGGCGCGCGCGGCTCGGTGATCAGCTACAACGACGTCTACCAGGAGCTTCCCGCTGTGCCGACCGACGTCGTCGACGTCACCGGCGCCGGCGACGCGATGCTGGCCGCGTTCACGCACGAGGTTCTCCGTGACGTCGACCTGGTCGAGGCGGCCCGGTTCGGGCACGCCGCGGCAGCGCTGACCTGTGGCACCCACGACACCGTCCGGATGGACCTCAACGAGACCCTCGTGCGGGAGCTCGCGTGAAGGTGAGGCTCACCGAGGAGGTCGCCACGGCGCTCGCCGAGGGCCGACCGGTCGTCGCGCTCGAGTCGACCATCATCAGCCACGGCATGCCCTATCCCGACAACGTCAAGATGGCCACCGAGGTCGAGCAGATCGTGCGCGACAACGGCGCCGTCCCGGCCACGATCGCGCTGCTCGACGGCGTCCCGCGCGCCGGCCTCGACCAGGACGACCTCGAGCTGCTCGCCTCCGACCCCGAGGTGACCAAGGTCAGCGTCCGCGACCTCCCGTACGTCGTCGCCCGCGGTCTCCACGGCGCGACCACGGTCGCGGCCACCATGCGCCTGGCGGCCATGGTCGGGATCAGGACGTTCGTGACCGGCGGGCTCGGTGGCGTACACCGGGGTGCGGCGACGTCCTTCGACATCTCCGCCGACCTGACCGAGCTCGCCCGCACCCAGGTCGCGGTGGTCAGCGCCGGGGTGAAGTCGATCCTCGACATCGGCCTGACCCTGGAGACCCTGGAGACCTATGGGGTGCCGGTCCTGGTCAACGGGAGCGACGAGTTCCCGGCCTTCTACTCCCGCAGCTCCGGGTTCGCGGCGCCGCTGCGCATCGACGGCCCCGACGAGGCTGCCGCGGTGATGAAAGCCACCTGGGACCTCGGCCTCCCCAGCGGCCTGGTCATCGCCAACCCGGTCCCGGTCGCCGACGAGATCCCCGCCGAGGTGATCGGGAAACACATCGACCAGGCCCTCGCCGACGCCGAGGCACGCGACATCCACGGCAAGGACATCACCCCGTTCCTGCTCGCCAGGATCGTCGAGCTGACCGGCGGTGACTCCCTGGCGACCAACATCGCGCTGGTACGCGACAACGCAGCCTTCGGCGCGCAAATGGCAGCATCTCATGTTGCCGCGTGACGAACGATCACCACTCGTTCACCCCGGCGACACCGCACGTGGCCTAACGTCTCGTCTACCTATGCGTTGATCCTCCCGTGACCGATAGCCCCCACATTGGCCCCACCACGATGGCCCCTTCCAGGCGCACACTGCTCAAGGCCGGCCTGATCGGTGGTGCCGGCGTCGTCGCCGGCCCGGTGCTGTGGACACAGGCGGCCAGGTCGGCCGCGCCGGCCACCGGCGTACATCTGTCCTACGGGGCCGACCCGGTCAAGCAGATGAATGTCTCCTGGTCGACCGCCGGGTCGGTGCAGGCGCCGCGGCTGGACCTGGGCGTGACGCCCGACTACGGCCTCACCGTGCGACCCGAGTCGCTCTCCACGATCCGGGTCGACAGCGTCTACCACCACGTTGACCTCAGCGACCTGCGAGCGGGCACGCACTACTACTACCGGCTCAGCCACGACGGGGGCACCCCGACCAGGGGCTCGTTCACCACCGCCCCGAAGACCACGGGGTCCTTCCGGTTCGCCGCCTTCGGCGACATGGGTGTGGCCGAGGACGCCGCGCGCAACGTGAACCTGATCCGTCAGCAGCGCGCCGAGTTCGCCTTCGTCGTCGGCGACATCGCGTACGCCGACACCGGAGGCCAGGGCAAGAGCAGGAAGACGCAGCAGGACTTCGGTGTCTGGGACGAGCTCCTGACCCAGATCCAGCCCAGCGCCAACGCGATCCCGTGGATGACCGTCGTCGGGAACCACGAGATGGAGAACGGCAACGGCGAGCTCGGCTACGACGGCCACCGCGCTCGCTTCCGCCACCCCGACAACGGTGCCGGCGGCGGACAGGAGACCTACTCCTTCGTCCGCGGCAACGTGGCCTTCATCGCCCTCGACGGCAACGACGCGACGTACGAGTACACGCGGAACGCGGGATACCTCGGAGGCACCCTCGACGGCTGGCTCGAGCAGCAGCTCACCGACTTCCGGGGCCGTAACGACATCGACTTCATCCTGGTCGGCTTCCACCAGTGCGCCTACTGCACCAACATCGCGCACGCCTCGGACGGCGGCATCCGCGACCGCTGGGAGGCGCTCTTCGACCGCTACCAGGTCGACGTCGTGATCAACGGCCACAACCACTGCTACGAGCGCACCCACCTGATGCGCGACGGCAGGCCGGTCCAGGAGGCGCCGCGCGGCTCCACGGTCAGCACCAACCACGGGACGATCTACATCACCGCGGGCGGCGGTGGCGGCTCGACCTACCCCGACGTCCTGCCGGTGCTCTCCTACTACACCGACGCGCACGGCCTGAAGATCCCCGAGCCCACCACCTACCGCGCCGTCGGCGACGCGACCCACTCGGTCGCATTCTTCGACGCCCACCCGCGCGACGCCCAGGGGCAGGCGAGGCTGGACCTCGAAGTCATCGCCACGGACGGCTCCGAGGTCGACACGCTCACCATCGCTAGGACGCGTTGATGCGCACCCAATTAGAGTTGATGCGCGTGGGGGGATTCAGAAGGAGGAAGCCGAGGCTGCTGAGCGTCGTCGTGCCCGTCTACAACGTGGCCGACTACGTCGCCGACAGCCTCGACAGCATCCTTCATCAGCCGTTGCGTGAGGTCTGCGCCATCGAGGTGGTTGTCGTCGACGACGGCTCGACCGACGGATCTGCCGAGATCGTCAAGGGCATCGCGGCCAACGATCCCCGGGTCACCCTGATCACCCAACCCAACTCCGGTGTCTCCGTCGCCCGTCACACCGGGATCGAGGCCACCACCGGTGACCTGCTCACCTTCGTCGACCCCGATGACATCCTGCCCCGTGACGCTTGGAGCACGATGGTGAAGACGCTGCGGCGTACGGGCTCCGACTTCGTCGTCGGCTCGGCCGAGCGCGTCACCCTCGTGAACGGTGAGGAGCGGAGGTACGTCACCCCGCTGATGCGCCGCAACCACACCCGGACGCGCCTCAGATGCCGGATCGAGGACGCCCCGCTGATGCTCGCGGACGTGTTCGTGTGGAACAAGATCTTCCGGCGCTCCTTCTGGACCGACAACGACATCACCTTCCCCGAGCGCACCCGCTACCAGGATCAGGTGGCCCTGACCCAGGCGTTCCTGGCCGCCAGGAACTTCGACATCCTCACCGACGTCGTCTACGACTGGCGGGTCCGCTCCGACTTCTCCTCCGCGACCCAGAAGCGTGCCCAGATCGCCAACCTGCTCGAGCGGATCACCACCAAGCGCCAGACCGTCGAGCTCGTGGCCGGCTCGGGCTCGTCGAAGCTGATGCGTACGCTGCGCACCGAGATCCTCCCGATCGACATGTGGGAGCACTTCCGGGCGTCGGTCAACCCCACCACCGAGGACCCCGACCGCTACTGGTCGCTGCTGCGCGGCGCCGTCCTGGAGTTCTGGTACGACGCCGGGGTCCCTTTCGAGGAGACCACCGTCCCGCGTGGCCAGCGCCTGATGGCCTGGCTGGTCTCGCAGGACCGCCGCGACGACCTCGCCGCTCTCATCGAGACGATCGACGAGCGGGGTCCGGCCAAGGGGATCGAGGCGTTCGCCGCCGCGGAGGACCTGCCCGTCGGACTCTGAGCCCGATCCGTCGGACTCGACCAGAAGCCCTGGGGCGTATAAGACGGCCCTAGTGGCTCAGGGACCTAAGACCTGCGATGTACCCAGATGCGCAGGGAATTGGGCGATTCCCGTTGCACGGCGGTCCCCCTGGGGGCAAGGTGTGGGCACCCCACGCCATTGCTTCGAGGAGCCCACTGAATGCCCAGCGTCGAGCTGTCGGCCGGTCCGATCGATTTCGAGGATACCGGCGGTGACGGACCTGTCCTCGTACTCCTCCATGGAGTGCCGATGGACGGCCGTGTGTGGCGCCGTGCGCTGCCCTACCTCGGTGGCTTCCGGGTGATCCGGCCGACGCTCCCGCTGGGCGGTCACCGTCAGCCGATGCGGCCCGACGCGGACCTCAGCCAGCAGGGTGTGGCGAGCATCCTCGGCGACTTCCTCGACGCGCTCGACCTCCACGACGTCACCCTGGTCCTCAACGACTGGGGCGGTGGCCAGTTCCTCATCAACGCCGACCGCACCGACCGCATCGCGCGGCTGGCGCTGGTGGCGTGCGAGGCCTTCGACAATTACCCGCCCAAGGCGGCCAGGCCGCTGGCGGTGCTCTCGAAGATGCCGCCGCTGTTCACCGCCGCGCTGCAGCTGTTCCGCATGGAGAGCTTCCGGCAGATGAGCTCCGGCTACGGCGGGATGTCGGTCGACAAGAGCTACCACCTCTACGACGACCTCGTTCACGGCTGGTTCGCGCCGTCGCTGACCGACCGGGCGATCCGCCGCGACTTCATCAAGTTCGCCGGCGGCGCACCTGGTCGCGACGAGCTGCTCGAGCTGGCCGAGGGGCAGCAGAAGTTCACCAAGCCGGTGCTGGTGGTCTGGGCCGACCAGGACACGATGATGCCCGCCGAGCACGGCCCGCGCCTGGCCGCGCACTATCCCGACGCGCGGTTGGAGATCGTCAAGGACTCCTCGACGCTGGTGCCGATCGACCAGCCCGAGCTGCTCGCGGACCTACTTCGTGAGTTCGTGGTCGGTGGTGGCGCTCCGGTTGACCCGGTAGGCGAGGAAGCTCGGGACGAGTAGCGCGCACAGCGCGATCCCGAGGAGGTTGAGCAGGCCGCCGCCGGTGGTCGCGATAGCGGTGCCGACCACGGCCGCCGCGCCTCCGTGCAGGACGTCGGCCACCCGCGGGCCACCCGCGACGACCACCGTGAAGACTCCCTGCAGCCGGCCGCGTACGTTGTCGTCGGCCGCCGACTGCAGGATCGACATCCGGATGGCCGCGGAGGCCACGTCGGCGGCGCCGGCGACCATCATGAAGAACACGGCGAGGCCCAGCATCAGCGCCGTGGTGCGCTGGTCCACAGCGAGATCCGCGAACCCGACGGTGAGCCCGAACAGGGTGATCCCGAGGGCCCACACGGCGATGCACCAGATGACCACGCGCCCCTGGGCCTCGATCCGGGAGACCCAGCCGGAGAAGATCCCGCCGATCACCGCACCCGCCGGGATGGCCGCGAAGAGCAGCGCGAACGCGATCCCGCCCTCGGCGGGGCCGCCGAAGGACTCGTGCGCGATCTGCGGGAACAGCGCCCGTGGCATCGCGAAGACCATCGCGATCAGGTCGACCACGAAGCTCATCATCAGCACCGGCTGTTGCCGCAGGTAGGCGAATCCGTCCCACACCGAACGCAGCCCGGGGACCTTCGCGACGGCGCCCTCGACGGGGAGCCTCGGCAGCAGCACGACCGCGTAGAGCGTCGCGAAGAGGGTGACGGTGTCGATGGCGTACAGCCAGGTGAACCCGGTGAACGGCAGCATCACGCCGGCGACCAGCGGGCCCGCGATGGCACCCGCCTGGAAGACCGTCATCTGCAGCGAGTTGGCGGCCGGGAGCAGGTGGGCGGGCAGGATCTTGGGCAGCAGCGAGTTCCGGGTCGGCGAGTTGACCGCGAAGAAGGCCTGCTGGACCGAGAAGAGGCACAGCAGCAGCCAGACGTTGGTGTTGCCGAGCGCGGACTGGAGCCAGAAGAGCGCACTGGTGCCGATCAGCCCGATGGTCGAGACCATCAGGATCGTACGCCGGTCGAAGTGGTCCGCGAGCGCGCCGCCGTAGAGCCCGAAGACGATCAGCGGGACCAGCCCGAAGACACCCGTCAGCCCGACGTACGCCGAGGAGCCGGTGTCCGCATAGATCTGGGCCGGCACCGCGACGACGGTCAGCTGCGCGCCGATCATGGTGATGATCCCGGCGATCCACAGGCGTCGGAAGTGCGGCTCCTGGAGGGGGCGGGTGTCGGCGACGGCGCCCTTGAGCTTGGCGGTGATGCTCACTTCTGCGGGGCCTCCAACATGGTTACCAATGCTAAACGACTGAATTTACCTGGAGAAATTCCGATGAGAGGTGTCGGATCGTGATGTAGACGTTCGTAGCAAGGGTGAGAGGCGGTCACCGAGGCCGTCCGACACAAAGGAGTGAGCACCATGGCCAAGTACCTGATGTCCGTCTGGGGTCCCGACTCGGACTACGAGAAGGAGAACTACGGCTACGCCTCGCCGGAGGAGATGATGGCCTCGTTCGAGGCGACCGGGAAGTTCAACGACAAGCTCCAGGCGGAGGGCTACTTCGTCTTCGCCGACGGTCTCGATGCCGCGAAGACGGCAACCGTCGTCGACGGCATGGGTGAGAAGCCGGTCATCACCGACGGCCCCTACGCAGAGGCCAAGGAGTACATGGCCGGCTTCTGGATCATCGACGTCCCCGACCTCGACGTCGCGCTCAAGCTGGCCGGCGAGGCCTCTGCGGCCTGCCTCGGCAAGGTCGAGGTGCGCCCGATGCAGACCGGCCCCGAGGCGTGAACCACCGTTGACGGATATCGACGAGGCGATCACCCGGGCCCACCAAGAGGAGTGGGCACGGGTGGTCGCCAGCCTCGCCAGGCGCTTCGGCGACCTCGACATCGCCGAGGATGCCGCGGCCGAGGCGTTCACGGTCGCAGTCGAGCGTTGGCCGCTCGATGGCGTACCCCCCAACCCGGGCGCCTGGCTCACCACCACCGCCAACCGCCGCGCGATCGACCGGATCCGCCGCGAGTCCAAGCGTGACGACAAGCAGAAGGAGGCCGTCGCGATGCACGATGACACCCCGCACGAGCCTCTCGGCGCGATCGAGGACGACCGGCTCCGACTGCTGTTCACCTGCTGCCATCCCGCGCTCGCGCCCGAGGCGCGGATCGCGCTGACGCTGCGTATGGTCGGCGGCCTGACCGTGCCCGAGATCGCGAAGGCCTTCCTGGTCCAGGAGACCACGATGGGCCAGCGGATCACCCGCGCGAAGACCAAGATCAAGGCAGCCCACATCCCTTACCGGGTCCCCGAGGCGGCCGACCTCCCCGAGCGTGTCTCGGGCGTCCTGGCCGTCCTCTTCCTGGTCTTCAACGAGGGCTACCTCTCCTCCGGCGACCACGAGAACTCCGTACGCGGCGACCTGACCCTCGAGGCCATCCGGCTGACCCGCCTGGTCCGAGCGCTGCTCCCCGAGGACGGCGAGGTCGCCGGCCTGCTGGCCCTGATGCTGTTGATCGAGGCGCGGCGTACGGCCCGGATCTCGGCGACCGGCGAGCTGGTCCGGCTCGACGAGCAGGACCGCGGATCCTGGGATCTCGCGCTGATCGCCGAGGGCCACGCGCTGGTGCGCGAGCGGCTCGGTGTGGTCGCGAACGGGGGCCCACGGCCCGGGCGCTACCAGATCCTGGCCGCCATCAACGCGGTTCACACCTCGGTGCGCGACGCCCGCGACACCGACTGGTCCCAGATCGTCGCGCTCTACGACCAGATGATCCGGGTCGACGGCTCTCCCATCGTCCGGCTCAACCGCGCGATCGCCGTCGCCGAGTTGGACGGCCCCGAGGTCGCGCTCGCCGAGATCGACCGGCACCTGGGGTCCAGCCTGGACGACTACCACGCCTTCCACGCCACCCGAGCCGATCTGCTGCGCCGGCTCGGCCGCAGCGGCGAGTCCCGGGTGGCGTACGACAGGGCCATCGAGCTCGCCGAGAACGCCGCCGAGGTCGCGCTGCTGACCAGACGGAGGGATCAGCTGGGTGGGGGGTGATCTGCCGTGACGTTGGGGTAGTGGGGGGGGGGAAATCCGAATTAAAGTGAGGAAATAATGACTTTGGGTCAGGGCTAAACCCAACAACGGGTGGGTGAACGCCACGGGGGGTGGGTTTTTGTTTTGGT
>NZ_JBIWNX010000015.1:24189-47346 GCF_044767415.1 Nocardioides sp. NPDC101246 | reverse complement strand
GGGCCGGGCGGCGGTTCGCCCCGCCCCCCCCCCCCCCCCCATCCCCCCCCCCCCCCCCCCCCCCCCCCCCCCCCCCCCCCCCCCCCCCCACGACGCTGTCGGATCAGGACAGTCGCGTTCGTTGTACATGTAGGAGGCGGTCGCAAACCGGAGACTGCCTGGAAGGTAGGAGACGAAACGAATGCCCGAGTACATGATCGCGTTCAACGACGAGTGGGTGGCCGAGCACACGACGGACCAGCTGCGCGAGAAGAGCATCGCCTCGAAGGCCGTGCTCGACGAGATGAAGGCCGCCGGGGTCTTCGTCTACGCCAACGGCGGGATCGACGCCTCGACCGCTCTCTTCAGCGTCGAGGCCGACAACGGCGCGGCCGTCTTCACCGACGGTCCCTTCGTCGAGACCAAGGAGCACATCGGTGGCTTCACGGTCATCGACGTCGCCGATGACGAGGCGGCGCGCTACTGGGCCGGCAAGGTGGCGGTCTGTCTCGACTGGCCGCAGGAGGTCCACCGCTTCCCCAACGAGTATTCCTGGGACGACTGAGCCTCGACCTGAAACGCTTCGCCGGATCTCGGCGGCGAAGCGTTTCAGGTCGTGGCAGGCTTGCTGCATGAGGCCACACACGAGTTCGTCAGCGCCGCTCGCCCTGCCCGAGACCGACGCCGCGGAGACCTGGGTCAAGGAGCGTACGTCCACGACGCTGACCCATGTGCGGGAGCTGGCCGAGCAGCTGCGGACCGCGCCGCCGAGCGAGGCGATCGAGGTGCTGAAGGCCTGGGACGAGCTCTCCCTCGAGCTCGGCTCGCTCGGTGGCCTGGCCGGGCTGCTCGCCAATGTCCACCCCGTCGAGGCGGTCCGCACGGCGTGCGAGGACACCGAGGTCGAGGTCGACCGGCTGCGCACCGAGCTCACCCAGAATCAGGCCCTCTACCGCGTCTTCGCCGACCTCCCCGCGGAGCAGACCGAGGCGCTCGACCCGCTGGCCGAGCGGCTCCTGGCGAAGACGCTGCAGGACTTCACCCGTGCCGGTGTCGACCGTGACGACGCCACCCGGTCCCGGCTCACCAAGATCAACGAACGGCTCACCGAGCTCAACCTCGAGTTCTCCCGGGTGGCCCGGGACGACGTACGCATCACCCTGGCCACACCCGAACAGCTGGACGGGATGCCGGCCGACTGGCTGGAGGCGCACCCGGTCAACGACAAGGGTCTCGTGGAGATCACCACCGACTACCCCGACGCGCTTCCCGCTCGGATGTTCGTGAAGGATCCCGCGATCCGTCGCGCCGTCACCGTGGCCGGGCTCGAGCGCGGCTGGCCGCACAACGAAGCGGTCCTGAAGGAGATGTTCGCGCTGCGTCACGAGCTGGCCAACCTGGTCGGCTACGAGGACTGGCCGGCCTTCGACGCCGCGGTGAAGATGATCGGCGAGGGACCGGCGATCCCGGAGTTCATCGACAAGATCGCCGGCGCCGCCGAGGGGCGGATGAAGCGTGACCTCGAGGTGCTCCTCGACCGCTACGACCGCGACACTGCACCCATTTCCGGGGGCGGCGCCAGTGCGGTCTCCTCCGCCGACGCGCTCTACTACGAGGAGCTGGTGCGGCAGGAGAAGTACGACGTCGACAGCCAGGTGGTGCGTACGTACTTCGACTTCGCGAAGGTGCACCAGGGGCTGCTCGACGTCACCGGCCGCCTCTTCGGGCTGCGCTACGAGCCGGTCTCCGACGTCGTCACCTGGCACGAGGACGTGAGCGTCTTCGACGTCTATCGGCAGGACGGCGACGAGCCCCTCGGCCGGATCTTTCTCGATCTGCACCCCCGCGAGGGCAAGTACAAGCACGCCGCGCAGTTCGACCTGGCCCCCGGCGTGAAGGGCCGGCAGCTCCCCGAGGGCGTACTGGTCTGCAACTTCTCCCGCGGACTGATGGAGCACGACCATGTGGTGACCCTCTTCCACGAGTTCGGCCACCTGATCCACCACGTGCTCGGCGGGCAGGGTGAGTGGGCGCGCTTCTCCGGGGTCGCGACGGAATGGGACTTCGTCGAGGCGCCGAGCCAGATGCTCGAGGAGTGGGCGTGGGACGCCGACGTACTCCAGACCTTCGCCACCAACGCGGCCGGCGAGCCGATCCCGGCCGACCTGGTCGCCCGGATGCGTGCCGCGGACGACTTCGGCAAGGGCTACCACGCACGGCAGCAGATGTTCTACGCCGCGATCTCCTACTGGTTCCACAAGGAGCAGCCCGACGACCTGACCAAGCGGCTCGAGGAGCTCCAGGCCGCCTACTCTCCCTACCCCTACCTCGCGGGCACCCACTTCTTCGCCAGCTTCGGCCACCTGGGCGGCTACTCGTCGGCCTACTACACCTACATGTGGTCGCTGGTCATCGCGAAGGACCTGTTCAGCGCCTTCGACCGCGACAATCTGTTCGACCCCGAGGTGGCGGGCCGCTACCGCGATCTCGTGCTCGCCCGCGGTGGTGAGAAGGACGCCGCCGACCTGGTCGCCGACTTCCTCGGCAGGCCCTACTCCTTCGACGCGTATGCGGCCTGGTTGGTCTCCTGAGGCAAGCATCGACCCCGGACGGCAGCGGTCGCCATACCCGCTAGGGTACGTCCGCTGAACGTTCGTCAGCGTCGCCCGGCACGCCTCGTGCCTTCCCCCAGGCAGGTTCTCCAGATGTATCCCCGTGCGGGTCGCTCGACCCGTCTTCTCGCACTCGCCGTCCTCGGATTTCTCGGTGCCACCCTGCTCACCGCGGCTCCGGCAGCTGCCAACACCGCGCCCCGGATCACCAAGGCCACGATCTCCACGTGGCTGCCGGTGAAGACCGAAGGGATCATCCAGTGGACCCCCGCGTTCTCGTACGCAGCGCGTGACGACCAGGGCGTCACCGGGTTCCAGGTGCAGCGGAAGAGCGCACCGTGGAGCACCTCCCCGACGCGCCGAGCCAAGATGAGCGCGGCCGGCTATGTGTGGCGGGCGGACGGCTCCAGCACGTGGCTCTACCCGTCCCGGACCTCGGTTCGAGGTCGCCTGGACCCCGGTGCCGTCGACTGCTTCCGCGTTCGGGCCAAAGACGCGGCGGGGTTGACCTCGGCGTGGACGGGCTGGCGCTGCGCGCACGCGCCGATGCGGGCCGCCGAGACCTGGTCATGGTGCTGCCAGCCCAACCTGATCTCCGGCCTGCACCTCGACGGGTCCGCCGACAGCCCCGCCGTCGCCTACGTGTCGACGCGGTTCGGCACGCAGCGGAGCAACGGGGCGTACTGCGCCAAGGGGGTCCGCGTCCGTGTGTTCAAAGGCCCCGGTCAGGGCAGGATGAACGTCTTTCTGGGCAGCTCGAAGGTCGGCACCGTGAGCGCCTGGTCGCGCACCAGCGGGTGGAAGTGGGTCACGGTACGGCGCTCCACCGATGCCTGCGGACGGGTGCGTCTGGTTCCGCTGACGAGGGCTCCGGTGCAGATGACCCGGAACTACATGCTCTACTGACGCGGGGCGCTGACAGGTGCTTATAACACCCGTTTGACGCGTACGAACACGAAATCCTTGTCTTGTAAAGGAATCGCTTATTTGCGTCCTATGGAGCGCCAAACTTGCGTCGTGGCTCCATCTGGACGAACGTCTCTGGAAGCAGAGGTGCCTGTTGCGCGCATCACTCGGGCTGCTCGTCGATCCCAGGCACCTTCTCAGAACCCTATTGAGGGGAGAGACAAATGGATGCCGTGAAGGACATCGACTGGGTGGGTCTCGGTGGCAAGGTGCTCGCCGCGATCGTCATCCTGGTGGTCACATGGATCATCGCGAAGATCGTCGCTTGGGCGTTCGCGAAGCTGACCTCGAAGATCCCGGTGCTCCAGAAGGCTGGAAATGACGGGGACACCATCGGCAAGAGCCTCGGTTCCGTGGCCGCGCTGCTGGTGTGGCTCTTCGGTCTGATCGCGCTGCTGGACCTGTTCGGGCTCAGCTCGGTGCTGACCCCGATCCAGGGTCTGCTCGACGGTGTGCTGGGCTTCCTGCCCAACCTCATCGGCGCGGTCTTCGTCTTCATCGTCGGCGCGCTCGTCGCCAAGGTCGTTCGCCAGCTCGTCGAGACCGCGCTCGGTGCGGTCCCGTTCGACAAGTGGCTCGGCAGCGGTAGCAAGCTCTCCGGCCAGGTCGACGCGACGGTGGGTGTGGACGCCACCGACTCGTACGATGCACCGGCTGCTCCCTCGGGCGCTGCCGCGCAGATCGTCAAGGTCATCGGTCTCGTTCTCTACGCGATCATCATGATCGTCGTGGCCATCGCCGCTCTGCAGATTCTCGGGATCAGCTCGATCTCGCGGCCTGCCGAGCTCATGCTCGCCATGATCCTGGCTGCGATCCCGAAGCTCATCGCCGCCGCGATCCTGCTCGGCATCGGTGTGGTCATCGCCCGCTTCGCCGCCGACGTCCTCGGTCAGCTCATCGACGGGCTCGGCTTCGACAACGCGCTCCACTCGATGGACGTGCTGCCGCAGGGCCAGAGCGCGACCCCGGCGATCACCAAGGTGATCCAGATCGGCATCGTGCTCTTCTTCGCCGTGATGGCGGCGCAGATGCTGGAGTTCCCGCAGATCACCGCGTTCATCGCCGAGGTGCTCGCGCTGGGTGGCCGGGTCATCTTCGGCGGCGCGATCATCGCTGCCGGTGTCGTGATCGCCTCGGTGCTCGCGAAGATCGTGCCCGGATCGGCGTCGCAGATCCTGAAGTACGCCACGATCGTGCTCTTCGTCGCGATCGGGCTGAGCTTCATGGGGCTTGCCGACTCGATCATCAACCTCGGCTTCGGTGCCGTGGTCGTCGGTGGTGCCGCTGCTGCGGCGCTCGCCTTCGGTCTCGGTGGTCGAGAGGCTGCCGCCCGCCAGCTGGAGCGGCTCCAGGCCGAGGGTGGTGGCACGCGCCCGGCTGCCGCGCCGACCGCTCAGAACTCGACGCCGCCGCAGACGCCTGGCGTCTGATCGCACTCACGACCCTCAGGGTCTGACTCAGGGAGCCCCCGACTGCGCCGAAGGTGCGGGCCGGGGGCTCCCTCCTATTTGGCTTGAACCACTCGAATCCTCGGCGTAAGATCACGATATATCGCGAAGGAACGCGATCTAGTCTTCCGAGAGTAAGTGAGAAACCTGATGAGTAACAACAACCCTTGGGGTGAGTGGATCGACCAGATGGGTCGAGAGTTTGGCAAGGGCGGCCCGCGCCGCTCCCATGGCTGGCAGGGTGGTCCCGGTTGGGGCGGACCCGGATGGGGTGGCCCCGGCGGCCCCGGTTGGCAGGGCGGCCACCACGGTCGCGGTCGTGGGCCGGCAGGCCCGCCGCCGTGGATCGCGGCGCTGCTCGGCTTCGAGAACCAGCCCCCGCAGCGGCCCGGGCCCCGTGTCCGTCGTGGTGACGTACGCTCCGCGATCATCTACGTGATGGCCGAAGCGGCCGAACAGGGCCAGGTGATCAACGGCTACCAGGTGATCCAGCAGATCTCCGAGCGCAGCTCGGGTGAGTGGCGGCCGAGCCCCGGCTCGGTCTACCCGACCATCCAGCAGCTCGAGGACGAGGGCCTCGTGGAGTCCGACGACGAGCACGGCCGCCGGGCGATCCGGCTGACCGAGTCCGGCAAGACGTACGCCACCGAGCACGCCGACGAGCTGGCGGCCGTCTGGAAGCCGTTCGACAAGGCTGTCGACAACGCCCGCTCCGGCGGCCGTGGTGGCCGCGGCGGACAGGGCGTGGGCGACCTCGCCGGGTTCGGCATCCTCGGCGGCGAGCTCGCCCAGGTGCTCCCGGCGGTGTGGCAGCTCGCCACCTCCGGCACCGACGCCCAGCGCCAGGCGGCCGCCGACGTCCTCGCCGACACCCGCCGCAAGCTCTACGGCATCCTCGCCGCAGGCGACGACGAGACCGTTCCCGGTGAGGGCGCGGTCACCGCCGAGCAGATCGACGAGGTCGAGGAGTCGGACGACGGCGAGCCCGGCCCCGAGCCGAAGGCCTGATGTCCCCAACGGTAGGTGCCCCACGCCGGCGAGCGTGGGGCGCCTTCTCATTTCGGGTGAGCTAGAGCGCTTCGAGGTGGTCGACCATGTGACGGTGACCGACGGCCTCGTAGCCGACGATCGTGACCACCGGCGCCAGCGCCACGACCACGAGGCACCAGGCCACCGGCACGCCCGCGGCCGCCATCACGACGCTCGCGACGAGCACGGCGGCGGTGAGGGCGACCAGGAGGATGTGGAACGGGTCGAGCACGTGCATGAACAGGTTGTAGAGGAGATAGAGGACCAAGGCGTACGCCCCGACGGGCAGCGCGACGGAGAGGACCGTGCCGACCTCGCCGAGCTCGGACTTGTCCTCGAGCAGGTAGGCGGCGACGTGCAGGCCCCCTCCGGTCGCCGCGATCGCGGCGAAGATCAGGATGTGGCCGTAGCCCCACAGGAACGAGCGGTCGCGGTGCCGCTCGAGCATGATGGCCCAGGGGATCGTGAAGTAGGTCCACCACTGACCGAAGGTCAGGCCGATTCCGGCGGTGATGAGCAGGATCGCGTTGAGGCTCCAGCCCTGCTCCTGGACGAATGCCGACATCACCGCGACGGTGCCGATCACGCCCTCGCCGAGGGTGATGATCGTCAGCAGACCGTAGCGCTCGGCGATGTGGCTGGCGTGCCAGGGAGTGCCTCCGAAGCGACGCTCGGCGATGAACGGGCCGACCAGCTCGATCACCAGGGGCACCGTCATCGCCACGAACGCGACCGTCACGCTCAGCGGCAGGAAGGCGATGACGCACCAGAGCACCTGCGCGGTGAGGATGGTGATCAGGTAGACCCGGTGGGCGCCGCGACGGGCCGGATCCTGGCGCCAGGCGCGCATCCACTGCCCGCAGAGCGCGACCCGCATCACGACGTACCCGGCGATCATGACCTCGTTGTGGAGTTGGTCGCCCTCGTGGACGCTCGCGAACATCTCCGGCAGGCCGAGGGCCATGATGATCACGCCGACCATCTGCACCATCGTGAGCAGCCGGAACGCCCAGTCGTCGGTGTCGTAGGCCGAGGCCATCCATGAGTAGTTGATCCACGCCCAGCAGATCGCGAACGAGGCGAAGCAGAAGGCCACGATTCCCGCCAGGACGTGGCCCTCCGCGAGCTGATGGGCCAGCTCGTTGCCGCTCACGCCGAAGGCCACGACGAAGGTGAGGTCGAAGAGCAGCTCCAACGGAGTGGCGGCCCGGTGCTCCTCGTGCGGGTCGCGTCCGGTCATCTGGCGCAGGCGGCTGGTTGCAGTCACCTGGTGAGGATAGGTCCTCGGCGCGTACGTTTCTTGGCATGAGTGAGGTCTTGATCAAGGTGCGCGGGTCGCACAGCGTCGAGGTGCCGCCCGAGCGGGGAGTGGTGACCGCAGAGGTGCGGTTCGACGGGCCCGCTCCGGAGCCGGTCATGGAGCGGCTGCAGCGGAGCCTGCACGGAGTGCGCGCGGAGCTCGAGCGGCTCGAGCAGGAGGGCGCGATCGAGCGGTTCGTCGTGCAGCGCGTACGCACCTCCGCCGAGCGGCCCTGGCACCAGGAGGGCAAGCGGCTGCCGCTGGTTCATCGGGCATCGGTCGGTCTCCAGGCTGAATTCCTCGACTTCCCGGCGCTGGCGACCTGGGTCGGCCGCACCGCCGGCGACGGCGGCCTCACGATCCACCAGGTGTCGTGGCAGCTCACCAAGGTCAGCCGCCTGAAGGTCGAGCGTGAGGTACGTCAGGAGGCGGTGCGCCAGGCCAAGGTGCGCGCGCAGGACTACGCCGATGCGCTCGACCTCGGCCCGGTCGTCGTCCGGAGCATCAACGACGTCGGCGTCAGTCACGAGGTGGCGTACGCGTCGGCGCCGATGGCGCTGTCGAAGCAGGCCGCCAAGACGTGGGGCGCGGACGAGGCCGCACCCGACCTGGCCTTCGACCCCGACGACATCACGGTCTACGCCGAGGTGGAGGCCGCCTTCACGGTCGCGGCTCCCTGACACCCGACCGAGTGCTACGTCGCGGCGCCGAGCTGGGCGTCGAGGCGCTCGGGGGAGAGCAGGTGGTTGATGACCACCGCGGCACAGCCGACCATGCCGGTGGAGTCGGCGTGGGTGGAGGGGACGAAGGTCAGGTCGCGGGTGGCCAGGGCGGTCGAGCGGGAGTAGACGGTCTCGCGTACGCCCGCGGTGTAGAGGTCGAAGGCGCCGGCCATGTCGCCGCCGATGACGACGACCTCGGGGTTGAGCAGGTTGATCGCGATCGCCAGCACCTCGCCGAGCTGGCGGCCGGCCTCGCGCAGCAGGCCGCGGGCGATGGCGTCGCCGGCGAGCGCGGCGGCGACCAGGTCGCGGATGTGTCCGGCGGAGACGCCGGAGTCGACCAGGCCCTGGGTGAGTGCCCAGCCGGCGGCGACCGTCTCCAGGCATCCGGTGGCTCCGCACCGGCACGGGCGCTCACCGGCGGACTCGACCCGGGTGTGGCCGATCTCGCCGACGGCGCCGGCGTGGCCGCGCAGCACCTGGCCGTCCGCGATGACCGCCAGCCCGAGGCCGGTCGACGCCTTCACGACGAGGGCGTCCTTCGGGTGCAGTCCGCTGCCGAAGAGCTCGGCGGTGGCCAGTGCGTCGGTGTCGTTGACGAGCACGAGCGGCCCGTCGGTGAGCCGGTCGAAGTAGGGGTCGAGGGCGACGCCGTCCCAGCCGCGCATCACCGGTGAGTCGACGGAGACCAGGCGGACCGGGTCGACGACGCCCGGCAGGCTCATCCCCACGCCGAGCACCGGCGGCTCGATGCCCTCCAGGAGCCGCTCGAGCCGGTCGGTCACCTCGGGCATGAGGTCGTCGGCGGCGATGCCTACCTCGTGGTCACGGGTGTCGCCGGCGAGCTCGCGGCCATCGAGGTCGAAGACGGCGAGCTGGCTGCGGGAGCGTCCGATGGCCACGGCCAGGACGACCCCGGCGTCGGCGTTGAAGCTCAGCGAGCCCGGCGGCCGGCCGCCGGTGGAGGCGAGCTCCTCCCCGGTGAGGATCAGCCCGGCGTCGACGAGCGCCGAGACCCGGGAGACCACAGCCGTACGCGACAGGCCGGTCGTCTTCTGCAGATCGCTGCGGGTCAGGGCGCGCCCGGAGCGCACCAGAGCGAGGACGTCGGCGGCGGTTGTCATCTCGGGCATGGGGGTCAGCCTACCCCTCTTATGTCTTCCAAGTACCAAAGATTTACTTGTATCGATCCAAAGATCGTGTCAAGGTGTGCCAAAGCACACTGTCTTTTGGAGGACCCGTGACCGCCGTTTCCCCCACCGTCGCTGACGTCACCGCCCGTCTCATCGAGCGGTCCGCGGCCACGCGGGCCGACTACCTGGCCCGCATCGCGTCCGCCCGTGCGACCGGGCCCGCCCGAGGCCGGCTCGCGTGCAGCAACCTGGCCCACGGCTTCGCGGCATCCACCGCCCCGACGAAGGCCGAGCTCAAGGTCATCAACCCCGGCGCGAAGCCCAACGTCGCGATCGTGACCTCCTACAACGACATGCTCTCCGCGCATGCGCCCTACGAGACCTACCCGCCGCTCCTCAAGGCCGCGGTCATGAGGGCCGGCGGGCTGGCGCAGGTCGCCGGCGGCGTACCCGCGATGTGCGACGGCATCACCCAGGGCCGCGACGGCATGCAGGTCTCCCTCTTCTCCCGCGACGTGATCGCGATGTCGGCCGGGATCGCCCTCTCGCACGACATGTTCGACGCCGCGCTGATGCTCGGTGTGTGCGACAAGATCGTGCCCGGCCTCCTGATCGGGGCTCTCTCGTTCGGGCACCTGCCGACCGTCTTCGTGCCGGCCGGCCCGATGTCCTCGGGGCTCCCCAACAAGGAGAAGGCCCGCGTCCGACAGCGGTACGCAGCGGGCGAGGCCACCCGCGAGGAGCTGCTCGAGGCCGAGGCCGCCAGCTACCACTCGCGCGGCACCTGCACCTTCTACGGCACCGCCAACTCCAACCAGCTGCTGATGGAGGTGCTCGGGCTGCACCTGCCGGGCTCCTCGTTCGCGTCGCCAGACACCCTGCTGCGCGCCGCGCTCAACCGCGCCGCCGCCGCCCGGGCGACCGAGCTCGCCCTCGAAGGCGGACCGGGAATCGGCGAGCTGGTCGACGAGAAGGCGATCATCAACGCCTGCGTCGCGCTGCTGGCCTCGGGCGGCTCGACCAACCACACCCTCCACCTGGTCGCGATCGCTCGCGCCGCCGGGATCCAGCTGACCTGGGCCGACATCTCCGACCTGTCGCCGGTCGTCCCGCTGCTCACCCGGATGTACCCCAACGGCTCCGCCGACGTGAACCACTTCCACGCTGCCGGCGGCGTCAGCTTCCTGATCCGTACGCTGCTCGAGGCCGGGCTGCTCCACGAGGACGTCACCACGATCCTCGGCCCGGGGCTCTCGGCCTACACCCAGGAGTCGCGGCTCACCCGCGACGGCGAGATCGAGCTGGTCGAGGGCGCCCCGGTCTCCGGCGACCTCGACGTGCTGCGCCCGGCCTCGGATCCCTTCTCGCCCGACGGCGGTCTGCGGGTGCTGACCGGCGAGCTCGGCACCGCGGTCATCAAGACCTCGGCGGTCGCGCCCGAGCACCAGCTGGTCTCCGCGCCGGCGATCGTCTTCGACGACCAGGCCGACTTCCTCACCGCCTTCTCCGAGAAGCGCCTCGACGGTCGCGACTTCGTCGCGGTGCTCCGCTACCAGGGCCCCGCGGCCAACGGGATGCCCGAGCTGCACAAGCTCACCCCGGCGCTCGGCGTGATGCAGGACCGCGGCCAGCACGTCGCCATCGTCACCGACGGCCGGATGTCCGGCGCGTCGGGCAAGGTGCCCGCGGCCATCCACCTCACCCCCGAGGCGGCGCTCGGCGGACCGCTCGCTCGCGTGCAGGACGGCGACCTGATCACGGTCGACGCCGTCGCCGGCACGCTGACGATCGGGGTCGACGCCGACGAGTTCGCGCACCGTCCCACCACCGGCCGGGCGCCGCTCGACGCCGAGTGGCGCGGCACCGGCCGTGAGCTCTTCGGTGCCTTCCGTGCCACGGTCGGCTCCGCCGACACCGGCGCCTCCGTGTTCCAGTTCCCCGCATCGTCCCAGGAGACCCCCGTCCATGTCTGACCTGAAGTCCACCGACCTGCTCGACCTCTCCCCGGTGATCCCCGTCGTCGTGGTCGAGGATGTCGCCCACGCGGTGCCCGTGGCCCGCGCCCTCGCCGAGGGTGGCGTGCCCGTGGTCGAGCTGACGTTGCGTACGCCGGTCGCGCTCGACGCCATCCGGGCCATCGCCGAGGAGGTGCCGGAGGTCCTGATCGGCGCCGGCACCGTGACCACCCCCGTGCTCGCCAAGGAGGCCGCCGCGGCCGGCGCCCAGTTCTTGGTCTCGCCGGGTGCGACCCCGACGCTGCTCGGCGCGATGCGCGACACCGGCCTGCCGTTCCTGCCCGGCACCGCCACCGTCTCCGAGGCCCTCGCGGTGCTCGAGACCGGCCACACCGCGATGAAGTTCTTCCCGGCCGAGGCCTCCGGTGGCGCCAAGTACCTGGGCTCGCTGCCGTCCGTCCTCCCCGACGCGCGCTTCTGCCCCACCGGCGGCATCTCGCTCGCCACCGCTCCGAGCTACCTCAGCCTCGCCAACGTCGGCTGCGTCGGCGGCTCCTGGCTCACCCCCGCCGACGCGCTCGCGTCCGGCGACTGGGACCGCGTCACCGCGCTCGCCGCCGCCACCGCCGCCCTCCGCTGACCCGTCCAACGCCGAGTCGGCTCGTCCTGACCTCATTTCCCGCCGAGTCGGCTCGTCATGACGAGCCGACTCGGCGTGGTTTTCGGTGAGAACGCGCCGGGTCGGCGGTCAGCGGTAGAGGAGGTACTGGCGGCGGGTCCGGTCGAAGGCGGCCAGCTCGTCTCGCCAGGCCGCCTCGACCTCGTCGCCGGTGGCGCCGGCGTCGATCTGCGTACGCAGCCTGGTCGATCCGGTGAGCTTGTCGATCCAGAACGGCCTGGCGGTGTCCCAGGAGTCCTGGCGCCAGGCGAACTCGGGATAGAGAGCCTTGGCCCTGACCAGCATCTCGACGCCGGTGCGGACCGGGTCGAAGCGGTCGCGGTCCTGGATCGTGACCTGCACCCCGCCGCAGACCTGGCCGGCGAACTTGTTGACCGAGGGATTGAAGTACGCCTCCCGGAACGTCACGCCCGGAAGCCCGGCCTCCTCCAGCGCCGCGGCCCAGCGGTGGTCGACGAAGGGCGCCCCGATCAGCTCGAACGGCTTGGTGGTGCCACGCCCCTCGGAGAGGTTGGTGCCCTCGAACATGCAGGTGCCGGGGTAGGCCAGCGCGGTGTCGGCGGTGGGCATGTTGGGGCTCGGCAGGATGAAGTCGAGCCCGGTGTCGGCGTACACCGTCTTCCTCCGCCAGCCGGAGACCTGGACGATGTCGAGCTGCGCCAGCCGCCCGCCGGCGTGCTCCTCGAGGAACTCCCCGTCGAAGAACCGAGCCAGCTCACCGACCGACATCCCGTGCTGCTGGACGATCTCGCGGGCGCCGACGCCCGAGGTGTACGCCGCGGTCATCATCGGTCCGCGGGCGGTGCCGCCCACGGGGTTGGGGCGGTCGAGGACCACGAAGCGCTTGCCGGTCGCGACGGCGGCCTGCATCGCCGTCCACATCGTCCAGATGTAGGTGTAGAACCTGGAGCCGACGTCCTGGATGTCGAAGACGACGGTCTCGACGTCGGCGGTCGTGAACAGCTCGGTCATCTTCGCCACATTGGCGCCGTAGGCGTCGTAGACGGTCAGCCCGGTGCGCTCGTCGACGAAGGTGCCCTCCGAGCCGCCCGCCTGAGCCGTGCCGCGGAAGCCGTGCTCGGGACCGAAGACACCGGCGATCTCGACCGCCCCCGACTCGTGCATCTCGTCGACGATGTTGCGGAGGTTGCGGAGCACTCCGGTGGGGTTGGTGATGATGCCGACCCGATCGCCCGACAGCACCGACCAGCCGTCGGCCGCAGCCCTTTCGGCGCCGGTCCGGACGGCCTGGCCTCGCCCGAGCGGCTCGACGGCAGCGCTCGCCGCGCCGGACGAACCGGTGAGAAGCGGTGCCGCTGCGGCGCCGGCCGCGGCAGCGCCGAGCAGTCGTCGGCGGTCGATCCTGGGTACTTCAGTGCTCATGGGGCGCTCCTGTGCCGAGGGGGAGGATCACCTTGCAGGCTAGCCCTGACGGCGCCGTTCGGCAGGTGATTTCCCAGCGGCAGCCTCGCTAGCCGCCGTTCGACTGCCGGATGCCCTTGGCCAGCGCGTCGAAGCTGTAGACGAAGCCGCCGGCGTCGCCGGAGACGGTGACGTACGCCTGCTTGGTCCCGGGCCGGATCGCGACGTTGGTCGCCGAGGTGAGTCCGGCCCGGTCAGCGACAGGAACGCGGACCGTCGCGAGCGGCCGGCCGTGCCGGGAGAAGACGCGAATGACCGGCTCGCCGTGGGTCGCCTGGTAGATGTTGCCGGCCGCGTCGACGGCGTTGGAGTCGGTCTCGGTCCCCGCGGCGCCGTCGACCTCGGCGACGGTCCGGGTCGCGACGACCGACGTGCGCGACCGGTCGAGGGCGAGGTGGCTGATCCGGTTCTCCCACAGCGTGCTCACGTAGAGCCCGCGGTAGCCGCGGTCGAAGGAGATCCCGTTGGGCGCGGCGAGCCCCGAGGCCAGCACGGTCGCGCTCGAGCCATCGGCGGTGATGCGCACGACCCGCCCCAGCGGCTCGCGAGCCGGGTCGAGGTAGCCGGTCAGATCGGTGACGTACATGTTGCCGAACGGGTCGAAGGTCAGGTCGTCGGGACTCATCGGGCTGCCCTCGACCGGTCCGGAGAAGACCGTGCGCGGATCGGTCCCGTCGGCGGCGACGCTGCGGATCGTGCCCTGGTAGTCGGTCAGGTAGAGCCGGCCGTCGACCGGACTCCACTGCGCCGAGGTGTAGCTTCCTGCCGAGTCGGTGAAGAACCCGGAGACCTCCCGCGACGCCGGGTCGAGCCGCAGCACCTTCGGGGCCGGCGAGGAGGCCACCACGTCGACGAAGTAGAGGTCGCCGTCGGCGCCGAACGTCGGGCCCTCGAGCAGCGTCATGTTCAGCCCGGGGTGCGGGCTGGTCGCCTTCACCACCTGCGAGGCGATGATCTCGCGTGGACGTTCCGGATGCGCCGAAGCCGAGCCGGGCGCGCCCGCGATCACCCCGCTCATCAGGAGGACGGCAGCGAGGGACGTACGTCGGTTCATCTCATTCTCCTTCGGATCGTCGACGTGGAAGTTAGCGCATGGATAGTGACCCTCTGGATCCGGATGACCGTTCGTCCCGGCAGATCGACCGTTCGTCGTCGTGTCGGTCGAATTGGGCTGGACACGAGGCTTGGATGTGACCAAGGTCACAGGTCGTCCAACCCCACTTCGACAGATCTCGGAGGTGACCCATGCCGTCCTCGTCCAAGGGCTCGTGGATCCTTGTCGGGATCCTCCTGTTCGCGGCAGCAGCGCCGTCACTCGCGGTGCCGCTGTACGCGAAGGAGGATCCGACGCTCGCCGGATTCCCGTTCTACTTCTGGTTCCAGCTCTTCCTCATCCCCTGCTCCGTCCTGTTCACGAGCATCGCGTACTTCGTCGCCAAGGCCGCGTTCCGGCGTGACCGTGCCGCCGCGGGTCGCCCGTGGAAGGAGGGTGGCCAGTGAGCGCGGTAGCTGTCTCCGTCTTCGCCTTCCTCTTCCTGCTGGTCACGATCCTCGGCTTCTCCGCCGCGCGCTGGCGCCGGGCGAAGTCCATGGACAACCTCGACGAGTGGGGTCTGGGCGGCCGCGGGTTCGGTACGTTCGTGGCCTGGTTCCTCATCGGAGGCGACCTCTACACGGCGTACACGTTCATCGCGGTCCCCGCGACGCTGTTCGCCGGCTCGGCGGTCGGGTTCTTCGCGGTGCCCTACACGATCCTCGTCTACCCGATCATCTTCGCGTTCCTGCCGAAGCTCTGGTCGGTCTCGCACAAGCACGGGTACGTCACCCCGGCCGACTTCGTCGTCGGCCGCTACGGGTCCAGGTCCCTGGGCCTGGCCGTCGCGGTCACCGGCCTGCTGGCCACCATGCCCTACATCGCGCTGCAGCTGGTGGGCATGGAGGTCGTGCTCGAGGTGATGGGCCTGCAGAGCGACTCCTCGAACTGGTTCATCCGTGACCTGCCGCTCTTCATCGCGTTCGCGGTGCTGGCCGCCTACACGTACTCCTCCGGGTTGCGGGCGCCGGCGCTGATCGCGTTCGTGAAGGACTCGCTGATCTACATCGTGATCATCGTGGCGATCATCTACATCCCCTCGCAGCTCGGCGGCTGGGGCAACATCTTCGAGACCGTGCAGAACAGCTTCGACACGTTCAACACCGAGAACGCGGACGCGATCGCCGCCGGCGACGCCGCCCCGAAGGCGCTGTTCCCGTCGCAGGCGGCCGGCCAGTGGGCCTACGCCTCCCTGGCTCTCGGCTCGGCGCTGGCGCTGTTCATGTATCCGCACTCGATCACCGGCGTCCTCTCCACCCGCAGCCGCAACGTGATCCGCCGCAACGCCTCGCTGCTGCCGGCGTACTCGTTCCTCCTGGGGCTCCTCGCACTGCTCGGGTTCGTCGCCCTCGCGGCCGGGGTGATGGTCGGCGACCCGCCGAACCCGCAGCTCGCGATCCCGCAGCTCTTCGAGGACCAGTTCCCGGCGTGGTTCGCCGGCGTCGCGTACGCGGCGGTCATCATCGGCGCGCTGGTGCCGGCGGCGATCATGTCGATCGCGGCCGCGAACCTGTGGACGCGCAACATCTACAAGGCCTACCTCAAGCCCGACGCGACCCCGCAGGAGGAGGCCAAGCAGGCCAAGATCGTGTCCCTGGTCGTGAAGTTCGGGGCGCTGATCTTCGTGCTGGCGCTCTCGAAGTCGTACGCCATCAACCTGCAGCTGCTCGGCGGCGTCTGGATCCTGCAGACACTGCCGGCGATCGTCGTCGGGCTCTACACCCGGTGGTTCCACCGGTGGGCGGTTCTGGCCGGCTGGGCGGTCGGGATGGCGTACGGGACGATCGTCGCGTACGGCGTCTCCTCGCCCACGCAGGAGCACTTCGGTGGACCGTTGGCGCCGTTCCCGGGCACGGAGACGCCGATCTACATCGCGCTCACCGCGTTCCTGCTGAACATCGTCGTGGTCGTCGTCCTGACCCCGGTTCTGAGGGCGCTCAACGTGCCGGACGGGGAGGACGCCACCGAGGCGTCGGACTACTCCGTCGACGCCGGCGACGAGGGCGTCGTCGAGGAGCTGAGCTCGACGACGGAGGTGCGCTGAGGGCTGCTGATCCTGCCTGCAAAGTCCCGCAAACACGTCTCAGTGACATGTTTGCGGGACTTTCTCCGTAATTCTCCGGGAACTGCAACATCGGCGCATCGACGTACGTAACAAGTACTGAAGGCTCTGATTCGGACCGAACTCGGGAGCGTCCATGGTGAGCAATGAGGCTGTGACGGCCTCGACGAGCAGTCGAGGCCGCGGTGTACGCCGCGCCGCGATGGCTCGTGGCGCCGGACGTGACGCGACGATCGAGCGTCGGAGCGAGCAACGGATCCATGCGGGCGATTGGACGCCGGGGGGCGTCGCCCTGCATGGATCTACCACCGGGCGTGAAGCTGGTCAGTCGACTCAGGCTGCCGATCCGTCCGGTCCGATGGGTGGGGCTATGAGCGTGACCAGGAACTCGCTCGCCCCGCTCGGCGGGACCCCGTCCGCGCCAGCCGCGATCCCCGTGCGCTCGGGCGCCGGGTGCGGGCGCCGACGGGGTCCCGCACTCCCGATACTGCGTAACTCGAGTAAGGAGAACACCATGAGCTCGAAGGTCCTCGGGGGACTTCGGAGGGTGGTGGGGGTTGCCCTCCTGGCAGGTGCCTTCGTGGTCGCCGGTGCCGGCCTCGCCAGCGCCGACTCGGAGCCGATCAAGGCTCCGCATCATGGGCCTGCGAGCCCGATGACCATCTCCGGAGCGATTGCCGGCAACGACGCAGCGCTGACGGTGACGACGGACGGGGCGTCCGTGGTGGCCAGCGGCCGTGCGCACCTCGAGTTCCCGGTCGACCAGGCCGACGGCGGTGTGGTCCACCACGACAGGGACACCGGATCGCCGCTCGGTCGCGGTGTCGGTCGCGGTGTCGGTCTCGACTCCGATCGGCTGGGTCTCTCCGGCGGAGCGACTGGTGACTCGTCGTCCGTGGATGTCGTCGGCACCGGTCGCATCGGGACGGAGAGGCGCTACTACATCCAGGACGGGTCCTGATCGGTCCCGGTTCGATGATGTCTTTTCCGTCGTTCTGAGACGGTTGTCAGCCGCTCATCGTCGTGAGACTCGACTATTACCCTCTTGGGTATGGACGCTCACGATGATGAGCGGTTTCAAAGTTCTATTGATGATCTCTGGACAAAGCTCTGTCGACATGCCAATAATCGAGTAACAGATGGGGTTCGGCGTTCAACCGATAGCTCGCTGAACCGGTCTGACTGTGGCGACAACTGTCGCATTCCGAGCACGGTCGAGACCCTGGCCCATATTCACGCGAACACGCCTTCACGAAGGCCGTTTACGTGGCTATGTGCCGCCTCCATCAGGTATCTGCAAGATCACCTCAAACAAGTTCGCACCAGATCGTAAAGAGTTTGATCCGGACTGAATCTCGGGGGACATGCATGTTAGGCAATGAGGCTGTAGTGGCCTCGACGAGTAGTCGAGGCCGGGGCGTACGCCGGGCCGCGATGGCTCGTTACGCCCGACGTGCGGTGGCGGTATCAGCGGTGTCGGCGGGGCTGGTCTTCGGCTTCTCGGCAACCGCGTGGGCAACGTCGGATGCGTCCGACTCCGTAGCCTCGGGTTCCGACGTCGTGGCGACCAACAGCCAGGACGACAAGCAGCAGATCCAGGTAGACGACACGAAGCCCGAGGGGGCGTCGGCTACCGGATCGACCACCGGACGTGACCTCGATCCGTCCGGTCTGATGGGTGAGGCGACGAGCGCGACCAGGACCGCGCTCACCTCGCTCGGCGGGACCCCGTCGGATTCTGCCGCGACCTCCGAGCGCATGGGCGCCGGGTCGCAGGCAGCGACGGGGTCCCGCACCCCCGCTTCCTCCGAGGAGACGGGGCCTTCGACTTCTGAAGCTCCCGAGCAGTCGTCCGAGCAGGCTGAGGTCGTCGCCGCTCCGACCGCCGAGGCTCCGGCCCCCGAGTCTTCAGCCCCTGGGGCTCCGGCCGCTGAGACAGCAGCCGAGCCCACCAGGACCCACCAGCAGCAGGACGTCCGGCCCGTCGGATCACACGCCGAGCCGACCGCGACCCTCGGGTCGCCCGAGGAAGCTCCGGTGCCGACCGTCGACACTGTCGTCACCGACACCACCGCCCCGGTCGCCCAGGTCGTGCGTACGCTGCCCACCACCGTCGGCGAGACCGTCGACACCACGGTCGCGGGGGTCGGCACGAGGCTCGCTCCTCTCGACCGGGCCACAGCCGGTGGGGTCACCGGGCTGCTGGCCGTGACCACGCCGGTCCTTGGCTCGGTCACGGGCGGGTTGACCCACGTCACCACCCCGGTCGCCGACACGGTCGACACCGCCGGCACCAGGGTCCAGACCGTGGTCACGTCGACGACCCGGGCCGTCGGGGCCGTGGGTCTCGAGACCGGGGAGGTGCTCTGTAGCGCCGCCGGCTCAGCGGCGTGCGTGCCCGGGGCAGGTGACTCGGGGGCCGCTCTGCCGGGCGCAGAGGACGGTGCCGCGACCCTTCCGGTGGACGGCGAGAACAACGCCGAGACCCCCGCGACAGGCGACGCGCTCCCGGTGCTCCTCGGTGGCCTCGCCTTCCCGATGCTGCCCCGTGGCTCGGACGTCCTCACCCTGAAGGACACCCTCCAGACCTCCGCCGAGGAGACCCCCGACGGGGCGTCCCACAACGGCGGACTCGACCAGTCGGTGCCCGGCGACGGGCCCCGCCCGATGGGACCCGAGGGCAACGGCCCCGGTCCGATCGTGGGCGGCGCGGCTCCGATCGCGAGCACCCTGGTCGACGTACGACTTCCCGACGCCCACCACGCAGCGGCAGTTCCCGCCGACGTGTGGCGCCTGCCGGGCTCCGTGACCTTCGAGCCCGGCCACTCTCCTGACTGAGTAGCGACGAACAGACCGACCGAGCAACACAGTCGATCAACGTCCAGCGGCCCATGCGCCGCACACTCAGTCAAAGGAGAAGGGAATGAACTCGAAGCTCCTCAGGGGGCTTCGGAGATCGGTAGGGGTGACCCTCCTGGCCGGCGGTTTCGTAGCCGCTGGTGCCGGAGTCGCCTTCGCCGACTCGCAGTCCCCTGAACAAGACAACGGCACGGCCACATCAGTGGCCGACACCGCCGGAGACGCCGTCTCCTCGGTGACCGCGCCGCTGTCGTCACTCGCGGGCGGAGGTGCTGCCCACGGCAGTGCCGACCAGCGTCCCGCGGGCCGGCCTCAGGCTCAGGCCGCCGACCACGAGGACAACGGCAACCCGTCCTCGCGCCCGGTGATCAAGTCCCAGCCGACCAGGTCTTCGTCCGACACGGACAGCAAGGCAGAGGTCAGCACCATGCGGACCGAGCAGCAGTACGAGGCATCCACGGTGTCTGCACAACACGAGGATCCGAAGCCGATCTCGGCCAGGGATCCGGAGCCGAAGCCGATCTCGGCGCCGGACGGACCGTCCTCGCAGATGCCTGAGCCCAAGAAGCCGAAGCCGATCAAGGCTCCGGACCGTGGGCTGCTGGGTCCGGTGACGATCTCGGGAGCAGCTGCCGGGAGCGACGCATCGGTGACCGTGACGACAGATGGTGCTTCAGGCGTGGCCAGTGGCCGCGCACATCTCGAACCTCCGGCTGACCCGGTCGCGGGCGACGTGGTTCATCACGACAGAGACACTCGCTCGCCTTTCGGTGGCGTACCGGGTGTCAACCTCGGAACGGATCACGCCGGCCTCGCCGGCGGCGCAACCAGCGACGGGTCGTCCATCGACCTCGTCGGCACCGGTCGCATCGGAGAAGAGAAGCGCTACTACATCCAGCCCGTACCAGGACCCGACGGATCGTCGAGCAACCCTGTGGACGCGTTCAACGCCCCGAGCCTTATCGGTGGCTCTGGCGCTGCATCGCTCCCGCAGACCCTGCTCAGCACCGTCGAGTCGGAAGACGCTCTGCCGGTTCCGGCAGGCGCCCCGCTAGAAGCCGTCCAGGCCCCGACCCAGATCGTCGACACTGTCGCAGACGCAGGAAGCCCTCTCGGTGGGCTGAACGCGCTGCCCCAGGGTGGCGCGCTGAACGGGCCCGCAACAGGAGTCGTAGGAACGGTGCTCGGCGCCGCAGGCAGTGCCCCGACCGGTGGAGGTCTGACCCCGTTGGGGTCGTCGCCGCTCGGGAATGTTCCTCTGGGCACCGCGCTCCCCTCAGGGGGTGACCCCGTGCAGGCACTGACGGGGGTCAGCCCGACCGGTCTCGTGTCCGCCCCCGGTGGAGGATTCCCCGGTGTCGGTACGCCCGGTCAGGCTGTCGGATCGCTGACGGGTGGAGGTTCGCCCGTCAATGCCGTACCGGCCCTTCTCGGGCCGACGCTCCCCACGGGGGCGATCAACCCGCAGACCTTGACCTCGCCGCTGGGTGCGGTCTCGGGTGCTACGGGTGGTCAGAGTCCGTTGTTCCTCCTGACCGGTCTGACCGGTGGGGGTCCGATGGCCCTGGTGAACAGCGTGACATCGAGCGGCCCGCTGTCCGGCGTATCTCCCCTCGGGGCGTTGTCCGGTGCGACGGGTGGCCAGAGCCCGCTGTACCTCCTGTCGTCGGTAGTTCCCGGCGGGGGTCCGATGGGTCTGGTCAGCTCGGTGATGTCGGGTGGCCTGTGGGCCGGCAGCTCGCCGCTCAGTGCGGCAGTCGGCGTGGTCCAGCCGCTCTTCGCCAGTACGCCGATCGGCGCGCTCCCTGTGGGGCAGGTCGGTGGCGATGCTGACGTCGACCCGGTGGGGAACGTGGTGGCCGTCCCGGCCGGCGCGGCCTCCTCCGCACAGTCGGCAGTCCAGGATCCAGCGAGCGTGCTGGCCGGGGCTCCGAAGGTCGGCATCAACCCGGTCGGACCCCGGTCCGTCGAGACGATGCTGGCCGACTCTCCGCTGGAGAATCTCTCCGGCGACTCGGGGGGCGCCGCGCCGCCTGAGGAGACCCAGCCCGCTGAGGCTTCTCCTGTCGACGGCAACACCGCCGGCACGGTTCCCAGCGAGCAGGTTCCGGCCGCTCCCGCGGCCCCGGCGAACGGCGGCGTACCCGCCAGCGGCTCCGGCCCTGGCAGCGTCAGCTGGTCGTCCGGCAACAACACCGTGAGCTCTCAGCAGACTCCGACGACGGCCCCGGCGAACCACGCCGGACACGCGCCGCACACCGTCGGTACGGCTGCGACGTCGGAGGCTGGTTCCTCTGACGACGGGGAGCCTGCGCAACCGGCGCAGCCCATCGCTGCTCCGGTGACTCCGGCGCCCAGCGCCGGCTACGACCCCTCTGTCGGGTCGCAGCAGACGTCGACCGCGGTGTCTGTCCAGCAGCAGAACCCCTGTGGTGAGTCCTCCGGCTCGCTGCTCTGGGTCCAGCAGACGGACTATGGCACCTGCGCCGGCGAGGGTGGTGCCACCGGCACCGCTTCTGGTCAGGGTGGCTATGACTCGAGTGTTGCTTCGCAGCAGACCTCGACAGCCGTCTCGACCGCCCAGCAGAACGGCTGTGGCTCCTCGATGGGCAGCCCCTTGTGGGTTGCCAGCCAGGACTACGGCACGTGCGCTGGTGAGTACAACGGCAACGGCAACGTTGCCGGCTCCAACACCGGTGGTTCGTACGCCGGTGGTTATGACAGTGCGGTCGGGTCGCAGCAGACCTCGACGGCCGTCAGCACTCAGCAGCAGAACGGCTGTGGTTCGAGCGCTGGTAGCCCCGTGTGGGTGACTTCGACCGACTTCGGTACGTGTGCTGGTGAGTTCAATGGTGGTGCCGCTGGCACCGCTCCTGCCGGTGGTAGCTACGCCGGTGGTTACGACAGTGCGGTTGGCTCGCAGCAGACCAGCACGGCTGTCTCTACTCAGCAGCAGAACAGCCAGGGCTCGTCGGCTGGTAGCCCCGTGTGGGTGACCTCGACCGACTTCGGTACTGGTGCTGGTGAGTACAACGGCAACGGCAACGTTGCCGGCGACAACGCCGGTGGTTCGTACGCCGGTGGTTATGACAGTGCGGTTGGGTCTCAGCAGACCTCGACGGCTGTCAGCACTCAGCAGCAGAACGGCTGTGGTTCGAGCGCTGGTTCCCCTGTGTGGGTGACCAGCACGGACTTCGGTACGTGTGCTGGTGAGTCCAATGGTGGTGCCGCTGGCACCGCTCCCGCTGGTGGTTCGCACACCGGTGGCTATGACAGTGCGGTTGGCTCGCAGCAGACCAGCACGGCTGTCTCCACCCAGCAGCAGAATGGTTGCGGTAGTTCGGCTGGTTCGCCCGTGTGGGTGACCAGCACCGACTTCGGCACCTGTGCTGGTGAGTACAACGGCAACGGCAACGTTGCAGGCAACAACGCCGGTGGTTCCTACGCCGGTGGTTATGACTCTGCGGTTGGGTCTCAGCAGACCTCGACCGCCGTGTCGACCCAGCAGCAGAACGGTTGCGGTAGCTCGGCTGGTAGCCCCGTATGGGTGACCAGCACCGACTTCGGTACGTGTGCTGGTGAGTTCAATGGTGGTGCCTCTGGCACTGCTCCTGCCGGTGGTTCGTACGCCGGTGGTTATGACTCTGCGGTTGGGTCTCAGCAGACCTCGACCGCCGTGTCGACTCAGCAGCAGAACGGCTGTGGCTCGAGCGCTGGTTCGCCTGTGTGGGTGACCAGCACGGACTTCGGTACGTGTGCTGGTGAGTTCAACGGCAACGGTTCTGCCGGTGCCGCTCCTGCTGGTGGTTCGTACGCCGGTGGTTATGACTCTGCGGTTGGGTCTCAGCAGACCTCGACCGCCGTGTCGACTCAGCAGCAGAACGGCTGTGGCTCGAGC
>NZ_JBIWNX010000015.1:21153-24092 GCF_044767415.1 Nocardioides sp. NPDC101246 | reverse complement strand
AGCGCTGGTTCCCCCGTGTGGGTGACCAGCACCGACTTCGGCACCTGCGCTGGTGAGTACAACGGCAACGGGAACGTTGCTGGTTCCAACACCGGTGGTTCGTACACCGGTGGCTACGACAGCGCGGTGGGCTCACAGCAGACCAGCACGGCTGTCTCGACTCAGCAGCAGAATGGTTGCGGTAGTTCGGCTGGTTCGCCCGTGTGGGTGACGTCGACCGACTTCGGGACCTGTGCTGGTGAGTACAACGGCAACGGCAACGTTGCCGGTAGCAACGCCGGTGGTTCCTATGCCGGTGGTTATGACAGCGCGGTTGGGTCTCAGCAGACCAGCACGGCTGTCTCGACTCAGCAGCAGAATGGTTGCGGTAGTTCGGCCGGTAGCCCCGTGTGGGTGACCTCGACTGACTTCGGCACGTGCGCTGGTGATTACGCCGGCAACGGCAACGTTGCCGGCAACAACACCGGTGGTTCGTACGCCGGTGGCTACGACAGTGCGGTCGGGTCGCAGCAGACCTCGACGGCTGTCTCCACTCAGCAGCAGAATGGTTGCGGTAGCTCGGCCGGTTCGCCCGTGTGGGTGACGTCGACCGACTTCGGGACCTGTGCTGGTGAGTTCAACGGTGGTGCCGCTGGCACCGCTCCTGCCGGTGGCAACTACGCCGGTGGTCACGACAGCGCGGTTGGGTCTCAGCAGACCAGCACGGCTGCCAGCACTCAGCAGCAGAACGGTTGCGGTAGCTCGGCCGGTAGCCCCGTGTGGGTGACCTCGACTGACTTCGGCACGTGCGCTGGTGAGTACGCCGGCAACGGCAACGTTGCTGGTTCCAACGCTGGTGGCAGCTACGCCGGTGGCTATGACAGCGCGGTTGGGTCGCAGCAGACCAGCACCGCTGTCAGCACTCAGCAGCAGAACGGCTGTGGTTCGAGCGCTGGGAGCCCTGTGTGGGTGACCAGCACGGACTTCGGTACGTGTGCTGGTGAGTTCAACGGCAACGGCAACCTTGCTGGTAGCAACCCCGGTGGTTCCTACGCCGGTGGTTATGACAGCGCGGTTGGGTCGCAGCAGACCAGCACCGCTGTCAGCACTCAGCAGCAGAACGGTTGTGGTAGCTCGGCTGGTTCTCCCGTGTGGGTGACCTCGACCGACTTCGGGACCTGCGCTGGTGAGTTCGGTACGCCGGGCGCGCCCGGCGTACCTGCCCCGGGCACGCCGGTTCCGCCGGTCCAGCCCGGTAACCCTGGAGCCCCGGGTCAGCCCGGTGCTCCGACTGAGCCGGGCGAGGTTCCCGGTGACGGCGGGCTTGCCGTTGGTGAGCCCGCCGTGAACGGCCAGCCTGTCTCTTCGTCGCCTGAGGTGGCGGAGGGTGACACCGTGGTGGTCGAGGTTCCGGTCGAGAACACGAGTGACGCTCCCATGGAGGTCACCGGTTCCACGTCCGCGGGCCCGATGGCTGGTGGTGGTGTGGTGGCTCCTGGCGAGTCGACCACGTTCACCTTCACTCACACTGTCGAGTCCGGCGAGCAGGCGGTTCCGGTGGTCATCACCGGCCGTACGCCCGACGGTTCGACAGTCACGCACCGCTACTACTTCACGGTCGTCGGTTCTGAGCCGACCGATGGTGAGGAGCCTGGCGAGGAGCCCGGTACGCCGGGCGAGCAGCCGGGTAGCGGTGACCTTGCCGTGGGTGAGCCCACGGTGAACGGCCAGCCGGTCTCTTCTTCGCCGAAGGTGGAGGAGGGTGAGCCGGTGGTGGTGACGGTGCCGGTTCGGAACACGGGTGATGCTCCGTTGGAGGTCGCTGGTGAGACTCCGGATGGGCCTGTCGCTGGCGGGGGTGAGGTGGCTCCCGGTGAGTCGACTGAGCTGACCTTCGTCTACACCCCTGAGTCGGGTGAGCAGTCGGTACCGGTGACGGTTACCGGTCGTACGCCCGAGGGTTCGACGGTTACCCACCGCTACACCTTCACCGTTGTGGGTGCTCCTTCGGAGCCCGATGGTGAGGAGCCTGGTGAGGAGCCCGGTACGCCGGGTGAGCAGCCGGGTAGTGGTGACATCGCGGTTGGTGAGCCGACCGTGAATGGACAGCCGGTCTCTTCTTCGCCGCAGGTGGAGGAGGGTGAGCCGGTGGTGGTGACGGTGCCGGTTCGGAACACGGGTGATGCTCCTGTGGAGGTCGCCGGTGAGACTCCGGGCGGACCCATTGCCGGAGGCGGTGAGTTGGCTCCTGGTGCGTCGACTGAGCTGACCTTCGTCTACACCCCTGAGTCGGGTGAGCAGTCGGTGCCGGTGACGGTTACCGGTCGTACGCCCGAGGGTTCGACTGCTACCCACCGCTACACCTTCACGATCGTCGGCTCTGAGTCGAGCGATGGTGAGGAGCCCGGAGACGAGCCCGGTACGCCGGGTGAGGAGCCGGACAACGGGGACATCACCGTGGGCGAGCCCACGGTGAACGGTGAGCCGGTCTCTTCGTCTCCCGAGACGAAGGACGGCGACACCGTGGTGGTCGTGGTCCCGGTCGAGAACACTGGTGACACTCCGATGGAGGTCACGGGTGAGACGCCGGAGGGCACGGTTGCCGGTGGGGGTGAGTTGGCTCCTGGTGAGTCGACCGACCTCACCTTCACCCACACCATTGAGCCGGGCGAGGAGTCGGTGCCGGTGACGGTTACCGGCCGTACGCCCAATGGCTCGACTGTCACCAACACCTTCGAGGTCCCCTTTGCAGTTGAGGAGAACGACGCCGAAGACGGTGACGGCACCGATGGTGAGGACGGCTCTGATGAGTCGACTGACCCGGAGGACGGCACTGATGGGACCGATGGGACCGACGGAACTGATGGTGACGGCACCGATGGTGAGGACGGCTCTGATGAGTCGACTGACCCGGAGGACGGCACTGATGGGACCGATGGGACCGACGGAACTGATGGTGA
>NZ_JBIWNX010000015.1:0-21054 GCF_044767415.1 Nocardioides sp. NPDC101246 | reverse complement strand
ACGAGACCGATGGTGAGGACGGCTCTGATGAGTCGACCGACCCGGAGGACGGGACCGATGGCACCGACGGTGACGAGGGCGACGACCAGAGCTCGGGTGCGCCCGAGATCCTGGCCGGGGAGCCCAGCGTCGACGGCGCGACCGCGTCGGCGGAGGACGTACCGCAGGTAACCAGCGGTTCGACCTCGCGTGTATCTGTCCCGGTGAGCAATGCCGGTGACAGTCCGGTGGAGGACGTGAGTGCCCAGGCAGCTGGGCAGGAGATGGCCTGTACCGAAACGTCGCTCGCCGCTGGCGAGTCGACGACCTGCTCCACGGATCTGGAGACCGAGCCCGGTGTCCAGGAGGTTCCTGTCGAGGTCACGGCGCGGGACGCGGTTACGGGTGAGCCGGCCGCGTTCAGCACCAGCGTGACCTATGAGGGCGTCGACGAGGGCGAGGGCGCCGGCGGTGGCAACACCGGCGGTACGGCGGACGGTGGCAACACCGCGGACGGTGGCGACGCCACCGACGGCGGCAGCGCCACTGGCAACACCGCCGGCAACGCCAACACCTCGGGCACCACGAACACCGGAGCCACCGGTGCGCAGGGTGCCGCCCAGGTCGGATCCTCGACCGGAGCGACTCTCGGGTCGAGCACGGGCTCTGTGCCCACCAGCTCTGGCCAGAACGGCTCGGCGTCTGCGGGCGCCGCGCCCACCATGCCGGTCGGCGGAGTCGACGCCGGTGCGGGTGGCACTGCCACCTCCACCGACGCCTGGCTCGTCGGCGCCGGCCTGATGATGCTGTTCGCTTCCTTCGGCCTCCTCATCGGTCGCCGCCGGAACAGCATCTGAGAACCGTCAACCTGGTCAGAGATGGAGATCTCGTGAGTATGAAGAGGAGGAGTGGCGGCCGCCGGGACCTGCGGGTCCTGGCGGCCTCCGCCGCTCTCATTGCCCTGACCGCGGCCGTCGTCGGCACTGTCGTCCTCGGCACGACGTTCGGTCAGCCAACCAGCGTTGCGAACAGCAACGACCTCGCCGGGCCCACTGATGGGTCCAGTGCTTCGGCGACACCCCAGACTTCCGATCCGACGATCCCGGCGACGTACGCCACGACCAGCTCGGAACCGGTCCGCCTCGTCGTTCCGGCGATGGGACTGCGTACGGACCTCGTGCGGCTCGGCGTGGACATCAAGCAGTCGATGGTCCTTCCGCCGCAGCAACGTGCGGGGTGGTACACCGGCTCGGTCACGCCCGGCGAGCCGGGCGCCAGCGTCATCGCCGGCTTCATCAAGGGGAGGTCCCAGAAGCCGGGTGCGTTCGCCGACCTCGCGAAGCTCGCGAAGGGCGACGACATCGAGGTCGTCCGCAAGGACGGCAGGACGGTGACGTACGAGGTCACCGACATCGCGACGTACCTGCCGAAGGACTTTCCCGCCGACCGTGTCTACGAGCGCTCGGCGGCTCCGGTGCTTCGGCTCGTCTCGACGGGCGGCGCGATGGAGCCCGGGCAGGTCGCCGGGAACGTGGTCGTCTATGCGGACTTCGTCTCGATCACGTAGGCCGCGTGCGGCAACGGCATCGCTGCTGGCAGCTCTGCTTCTCGCTGTCGGCGGCGTGCTGTTGATCGTCTTCGGTGGTTGGGGATCCGGGGCCCTCACCACCGACCCTCCAGGTGACGGCGCTCCCTCCGCCCATGCGGCGGCGGGGAGCGCTGCGTCTGGTGGGCCGGCCCCCGGCGTACGTCCTGTCTCGACCTCGCCGGCGCCGACCGCAGTCAGCATCCCGAGCATCGGGGTGGCCAGTGACCTCATGCGGCTGGATCTGACCGAGGAGCGACGCCTCGAGGTGCCGCCGCTGTCGCAGGCGCAGACGGCCGGGTGGTATCAGCGTTCGCCGACCCCCGGCGCGACCGGGGCGGCGGTCATCGTCGGGCACGTGGACTCCGCGGAGGGACCGGCGGTCTTCTACGACCTGGGCGACCTCCGTCGCGGCGCGAAGGTGAGGGTCGACCGGGTCGACGGCTCCACGGCCGTGTTCCGCGTCGACAGGCTGGCGTCGTACCTCAAGTCCGACTTCCCGACGAAGGCGGTCTACGGGCAGGTCCCGTATGCGGAGCTGCGGCTGATCACGTGTGGCGGCGACTATGACCGGGCCGAGGGTGGATACCAGAGCAACACGGTCGTCTACGCGACGCTGGTCCGGATCGTCGGCTGAGGTCCGGACATGCATCGGGGCCACCGGGATCTCCCGGTGGCCCCGACGCGTCGTGGGTCAGATCGACCCCAGGATCAGGCGGCCTCGTCGGCGTCCTTGATCGCGGAGATGTCGAACTCGAGCTTGATCTTCTCGGAGACGAGGACGCCGCCGGTCTCGAGGGCGGCGTTGAAGGAGAGGCCCCAGTCGGTGCGGTTGATCGCCACAGCACCCTCGAAGCCGACGCGGGTGTTGCCGAACGGGTCCTTGGCGGAGCCGGTCTGCTCGAAGGGAACGGTGACCGACTTGGTGGTGCCCTTGATGGTCAGGTCGCCGGTGATGTTCCAGGTCTCGCCGTCGAACTCGACCGCGGTCGACTCGAAGGTGATGTTGGGGTGAGCCTCGTTCTCGAAGAAGTCACCCGAGAGCAGGTGGCCGTCGCGGTCGGCGTTGCCGGTGTCGACGGAGGCGGCGGTGATCGCGAGCGAGACCTTGGACTTGGTCGGCTCGGCGGTGTCGATCGTCGCGGTGCCCTCGAACTCCTTGAAGGAGCCGCGGACGGTGGTCACCATCGCGTGGCGGGCCGAGAAGCCCAGGCGGGTGTGGGCGATGTCGAGGGTGTAGTCACCCGTGATGTCGTCGATCGCCGCGGTGGGGGTGTCGAAGTCGGTCGCGGCGGGGGCCGCGTCCTTCTTGCTGAAAATGCCCATGTTGGGTTTGCTCCTGGAAGAATTGGTTGAAACTGCAAGCATCATAACGGGGGAATCTCTCCCAATGTTCCCGCTCTCGTGGGCTTTCTGACGGCGGGCGGGGAAATTGGTTGCAGTGACAACGCTATCCCTAAATGCACGAGGCCCGCTCCCTTGTCGGGGGCGGGCCTCGGAAACGTCGAGCGGTTGTCAGGCGGCGTGACGCGTGGTCGCGGGCGCACTGACTTCGACCCAGCGGGCCTCCATGTGCTTACGGCCGCGGCGGTCGACGACGGGGAGCCAGCGGAGCTCGAGCTTGCTGGTCACTTTATTACCGTTCATCAGACACCTCCTGTTCACCTTGTGTTCACCTAAGGTACCGCACCCCCACGGGTAAGTCCAAGCAATGGGGAATATGGCGTGCGTCGCTCCACCTGAAGGTGTCGAAATGGGTGATCTGTCCGCCCTTTGCTCCACTTAGGCATGAATGCGCGATTCCTGCCCGAAATCGGGCAGGAACTTGAACCTGGAGATGCGGGTGCTTCACAGTTGGTGATGTGAATGCCGAGCAAGCGCTGATCGACCACCTGGTCGCCACCACCGGGCTCCGTCCCGCGGAGGCGGCGCGCGTGATCGAGGACGTGGTGGCGTACTTCGACGAACCGGTCGAGACCTACGTACGCCGCCGGCATGCACAGCTGAAGACCTACGGCGCGAAGAACGACGCGATCTTCGCGCAGCTCGCCGAGGAGCTTCGGGCGCGGGTCGTTGCCGCGCCGCAGCTGACCGAACGGCAGCTGCGACGGCTCATCTACGGATAGAACGACGGATAGATTGGACGGGACACATGTGCGGAATCGTCGGCTACATCGGACCTCAGCAGGCCGCAGGCCTGCTCACCGAGGGGCTGGCCCGGTTGGAGCACCGTGGCTATGACTCGGCGGGCGTCGCGGTGCTGGGCAGCAGGCTCCAGGTCGTGAAGAAGGCCGGCCGCGTACGCGATCTGGTCGACGCGCTGCCGAAGCGGTTCGCCGGCAAGGTCGGCATCGGCCACACCCGGTGGGCGACCCATGGTCCGGCCAACGACACCAACGCCCACCCGCACGTCTCCGCCGACGGCCGCGTGGCCGTTGTCCACAACGGGATTGTCGACAACGCCGCCTCGTTGCGGGAGCGGCTCACCGAGGCGGGCGTCGAGCTGGTCAGCGACACCGACACCGAGGTCTTCGCCCACCTGATCGGATTGTCGACTGCTGACAATCTGGAAGCGAAGGTCGTCGACGCGCTCTCCCAGGTCGAGGGCACCTGGGGCCTCGCCGTCGTGCACGCCGACTTCCCCGACCGCATGGTCGTCGCCCGCAACGGTTCGCCGCTGATCATCGGAGTCGGCGACGGGGAGATGTACGTCGCCTCGGACCTGGCCGCGGTCGTACGCCACACCACCACCGTCGCCCATCTCGACGACGGCGAGCTCGCGACCGTCACCGCGACCGGGTTCACGACCTTCCGCCAGGACCTGACCACGACCACGACGACGGCTCGCGAGGTCGACGTGGACCCGTCGGCGTACGAGTACGGCGAGCTCGCCGACGAGCCCCGGATGTTCACCGAGATCCTGGAGCAGCCGTCCTCGGTCGAGCGGGCGCTGCGCGGACGGCTCGACGAGCGGTTCGGCACGGCCCACCTCGGCGGGCTCAACCTCGACCCGCGCGAGCTGCGCGCGATCCGCCGGGTGAAGATCCTCGGCTGCGGCTCCGCCTACTACGTCGGGCAGATGGGCGCCGGGCTCATCGAGGAGCTCGCCCGGGTCCCCGCCGACGCCGAGGCGGCCTCGGAGTTCCGCTACCGCAACCCGATCATCGAGCCCGACACCCTCTACGTCGCCGTCTCCCAGTCCGGCGAGACGATCGACACCCTGCTCGCGGTCCAGGAGATCAAGCGCAAGGGCGGGCGTGTGCTCGGCGTCGTCAACGTCGTCGGCTCGGCGATCGCGCGCGCGGTCGACGGCGGCATCTACCTGCACGCCGGCCCGGAGATCGCGGTCGCCTCGACCAAGGCGCTCACCAACATGTACGTCGCGTTCTCGCTCCTGGCGCTCCAGTTGGGCCGCGTGCGCGACCTCTCGATCGCCGACGGGAAGCGACTCATCGCCGGCCTGCAGGCGCTGCCGACCCAGATCGAGGAGATCCTCAAGAGCGAGTCCCACCTCGAGGAGGTCGCGGCGCGCCTGGCCGAGGCCGAGTCGATGTTCTTCGTCGGTCGCGTACGCGGCTACCCGGTCGCGCGAGAAGGCGCGCAGAAGCTGAAGGAGATCTCCTACCGGCACGCGGAGGCCTATCAGACCTCCGAGCTCAAGCACGGTCCGCTCGCGCTGATCTCCGAGTCCGTGCCGACCGTGGCGATCGTGCCCCAGGACGAGCTGACCGACCGGAACGTCGCGGCCCTGCACGAGATCAGCGCCCGTCGCGGGCCGCTGGTCGTCGTCACCCACCCCGATGTCGACCTCGGCGAGCTCGACGCGCTGCGTGTCGACGTACCGAAGAACGAGGTCGAGCTCGATCCGATCCTGCTGACCATCCCGCTCCAGCTGATCGCCTTCCACGCCGCCAAAGCTCTCGGCCACGACGTCGACAAGCCCCGGAACCTCGCTAAATCGGTCACGGTCGAGTAGCGGTTTCCGCTTCAATGGGCCCCATGCGCCTGGCAGGGATCAACATCCATCCGGTGAAGTCGACGGCGATCCGGCCGGTCGAGGAGGCGTACGTCGGTAGGGCCGGGATCGTGGGGGACCGCGAGTGGATGGTCGTCGACGGCAGCGGCAAGCTGGTGACGGCCCGTGAGGTGCGGGAGCTGTTCAAGGTCGTGGCGGACACTCCCTCGACCGGCGGGCCGGCAGGCGTGGACCTGCTGCTGAACTTCCCCGAGATGGACCCGCTGGAGGTGGCGGTGCCCCCGCGGGAGACGCCGGCTGTCGGCGTACGTCTCTTCGCGAAGCCGCTGACGGCACAGGCCGTCGGGGCGCCTGCGGACGCGTGGCTGAGGAAGGCGCTCGGCCGCGACGATCTGAGGCTGATGTGGTGTGCCGACCCGACGAAGCGGCCGATGAACCCGGACAAGTACCGGCCCGGCGAGTTCGCCGCGTTCCACGACTCCTCGCCGGTGTCGCTGATCACCGATGCCTCGGCCGACCAGATCGACGCCTGGGCCGAGGACGAGGTCCCTGCCCAGCGCTTCCGTGCCAACCTGCTGATCGAGGGGTCCCCGGAGGCGTTCGCCGAGGACGGCTGGAGCGAGGTCGGGATCGGTGGCGCCCGGTTCCGGGTCGCGGCCCCGATCGACCGGTGCGTGATGACGACCATCGACGCCGACACGCTGGAGTCGGGCAAGGACCCGCTCCGGGCTCTCGCCCAGCATCGCCGCTGGGACGGCAAGGTCTGGGCGGCGGTGCATCTCGCCGTCGCTCATCCCGGCGAGATCGAGGTGGGTGACGAGGTCATCGTCTCCTGAGTGACGGGGGCCACCGCGCCGAGGAATGCTGAGATCGTGCTATAAGGGCCTACCGTTGGATGGTGAGCACCGACGCTGATTCTCCCGTATCCACCACTCCCGCGCCCGAAGAGCCGAGCGCGCCCAGCGGTGGGTCCGACGTGGAGGCTGAGCAGGGCCCGACGTTCGACTCGCTCGGTCTCTCCGCAGGTGTCCTCGAGGCCGTGAAGGCGCTCGGCTACGAGACGCCCTCGGCGATCCAGGCCGCCACCATCCCGTCGCTCCTCGAGGGCCGCGACGTCGTCGGTCTCGCGCAGACCGGCACCGGCAAGACCGCCGCGTTCGCGCTGCCGGTGCTCTCGAACCTCGACGTCTACCAGAACGCGCCGCAGGCGCTGGTGCTCGCGCCGACGCGCGAGCTGGCCCTGCAGGTGTGCGAGGCGTTCGAGCGCTACGCGTCCAACCTCGACGGCGTACGCATCCTGCCGGTCTACGGCGGGCAGGGCTACGGCCCCCAGCTGACCGCGCTGCGTCGTGGCGTCCACGTCGTCGTCGGCACCCCCGGCCGGATCATGGACCACCTGGAGAAGGGCACGCTCGACCTCTCCCAGCTGCGCTTCCTGGTGCTCGACGAGGCCGACGAGATGCTCAACATGGGCTTCGCGGAGGACGTCGAGACCATCCTCGCCGACACCCCCGAGGACAAGCAGGTCGCGCTCTTCTCGGCGACGATGCCCGCGCAGATCCGCCGGCTGTCGAAGAAGTACCTTCGCGATGCGAAGGAGATCTCGGTCAAGGCGAAGACCCAGACCGCCGCCAACATCACCCAGCGCTACCTGATGGTGTCCTACCCCCAGAAGGTCGACGCGCTCACCCGCATCCTCGAGGTCGAGAACTTCGAGGGCATGATCGTCTTCACGCGCACCAAGTCCGAGACCGAGTCGCTGGCCGAGAAGCTGCGCGCACGTGGCTTCGCCGCGACCGCGATCAACGGCGACATCGCCCAGGCCCAGCGCGAGAAGACCGTCAACCAGCTCAAGGACGGCTCGCTGGACATCCTGGTCGCGACCGACGTCGCGGCTCGTGGTCTCGATGTCGAGCGGATCTCGCACGTGGTCAACTACGACCTGCCGACCGATGTCGAGGCGTACGTCCACCGCATCGGCCGCACCGGCCGCGCCGGCCGCACCGGCGACGCGATCTCGTTCGTCACCCCGCGCGAGCGGTGGCTGCTGCGCGCGATCGAGAAGCACACCAAGGCATCGCCGACGCAGATGAACCTGCCCTCGGTCGACGAGGTCAACGCGACCCGGCTCTCCCGCTTCGACGACGGCATCACCGCAGCGCTCCAGGAGGGCGAGAAGATCGAGTTCTTCCGCGACGTGGTGCGTCACTACGTCGAGGAGCACGACATCCCCGAGGTCGACGTCGCCGCCGCCCTGGCCGCGGTGCTCCACGGCGAGGAGCCGCTGCTTCTCGAGCCCGAGCCCGAGAAGCCTGCCTATGAGGACAGGCGCGGGCGTCGCGACCGCGACGACCGAGGCAGCGACCGCGGCCCGCGTCGCGAGACGGGCACCTCACGTCACACCGGGCAGCCGCTGGCCACCTACAAGATCCAGGTCGGCAAGCGCCACCGGGTCGAGCCGCGCCAGATCGTCGGCGCCATCGCCAACGAGGGCGGCCTGCGCCGCGCCGACTTCGGCAACATCTCCATCCGCAACGACTTCTCGCTCGTCGAGCTCCCCGCGGACCTGGCTCCCGAGACCTGGAAGGCGCTCGAGTCGACCCGCATCTCCGGCAAGCTCATCGAGCTCTCCGAGGACTCCGGCGGCGGCCCCGTGCGTCGTTCGGGCGGCCGTTTCGACAAGGGCGGCCGTCAGGGCAGCTCCGACTTCGGCGATCGCCCCCGCAAGCTGCGGCAGAAGCGCAAGTTCGACTGATCCGAGACGTCGCCCGCGTCGGCCGAAGCGTCACTCGCGTCGGCCGAGCGGTCACGTCGTGACGCCTCGCTCGACCTGAGTGACGTCTCGGGCGACGGGGTGACCTCTCGGCTAGCAGGCGGCGAGGGTGCGCTGGGCGGAGAGGGCGACCAGGGCGAACGGCGCGGCCATGAAGGCGAGCGCGCTGAGCGCCAGGAACACGGTGAGGCCGCCGGTCAGGGCCAGCATGGTGAAGCCGATGATCGGCACGATCATGGCCGTGGCCAGGGACCAGGCGGCGGTCAGTCGGGCCGTACGGCGCCCGATCCGGAGCCAACGCTGACCGATCGCGGTCACCGCCAGGGCGATGACGGCGCCGAGGGCGCCTGCTGTGCCGACGTACCCGATGACGAGGTCGAGGACGTGGAAGAGGCCGCTGTCCGGGGCGGCTGAGTGGGCGCTCGCACCGAGGTCGATCCCGCCGTCCCACAGGAAGGCCTGGGGGATCATGACGAGGACGAGCAGGAGCGCCGTACGTCGGGCTGCGCCGACAGCGACGGTGTCCCGGAAGCCGGGCGCGATGTCGTCGACGGAGCCGAAGTCGCGCAGGGCGAGCGTCTCGGCCTCGGTCGTCGTGTAGCCCGCGGCGGTGTAGGCGTCGGTCGCGTCCTCGAGATGGTCGCCGGCCTCGCGCAGCAGGTCGCGCCGGGTCCAGCTCGGGCCGGGGATCGCGGCGCGCAGGTCCGCAAGGTAGACGTCGACGGCGCTCATGGGCTCATCCTCTGCGCTCGACGGCGCCGACCACATCAGGGAACTCCCTGAATGACTCGCCATAAGTGCCATCTCGGCCGACGTAAGTGCCGACTCGGCCGACGGGGGTGACGGCTCGGCAGGGGGCTCGGCGGGGATCAGGCTTCGCCGAGTACGCCCGAGACGACCTTGGCGAAGGTGCGCCACTCCTGGCGGTGGGAGGCGAGGGCCTTGCGGCCGGCGCTCGAGAGCTCGTAGGTGCGGCGCTTGCGGCCGCCGACCTCGGACCAGGAGCTGTCGAGGTAGCCCGCCTTCTCCAGGCGGCGCAGGGCGGGGTAGATGGTGCCGGTGGGGAGGTCGAGCTCGCCACCGCTGCGGGCGCTCAGGGCCTCGATGATCGCGTAGCCGTGGAGGGGCTGCTTCTCGACGACGGCCAGGATCAGCGAGTCGAGGTGGCCACGGAGGGCGTCGGCTTTCATGTAGACAGCCTACACAGCAGGACGTACATTGTCGCCATACATGTCGTCAGGCTACCTATAGCCAGGCGACGTACGACAGGAGACATGATGACCATCCAGACGACCACCAGACCCAGCCCGCTGCGGCGGCTGGCGTCCTTCTCCCAACGCCATCACTGGACCGCACTGCTGCTGTGGGTGGTCGTCCTGGTGGGTGTGACGGCGGCGGCGCAGAGCATCGGCGACGACTACCGCAACTCTTTCGACATCCCGGGCACCCAGTCGCAGGAGATGGCGGACCTGCAGGCGAAGCACGGCGGATCGCGCGGCGACGAGGTGCGCGCCGTGATCCACGACGAGCGCGGCTGGAACACCGACCAGCAGGCCGTGGACCAGCTGCTCGCGGATCTCGCCGAGGTCTCTCATGTCGAGAGCGTCGAGGCGGCGGATCCGCAGCGCGGCTCGGTGAGCGAGGACGGTACGACCGCGCTGGTCACCGTGGTGATGGACGCCGAGGCCGGAGAGCTCCCGGTGAGCGTCTATGAGCCCTTCCTCGAGCTGGCCGACGAGACCTCGACCGACGACCTCCAGGTCGAGATGGCCGGCGACTCGATGCGTGAGGTGAACGAGGGCGAGGGTGGCAGCTCCGAGGGGATGGGCATGCTCGCCGCGCTGGTGATCATGCTGTTCATGTTCGGCTCGTTCCTGGCGGCGAGCCTGCCGCTGATCACCGCGATCTTCGCGGTCGGCACGACCTTCGGCGTGGTCACGCTGCTCTCGCACCTGACCACGATCCCGGACTACACCGCGCCGATGCTGATGATCGTCGGGCTGGGCGTGGGCATCGACTACGCGCTCCTGGTCTTCTCGCGCTACCGCAGCGAGCTGCTCGGCGGCGCCACCCGCGAGGACGCCACGGCGACCGCGATCGATACCGCCGGCCGCTCGGTCCTCTTCGCCGGCGTGAGCGTGATCCTCGCCCTCTGCGGCCTCTACGTGCTGCAGCTGACCTCGATCCAGGGGGTCGTGCTCGGCGTCGCGCTCACGGTCCTGATGACCATGATCGCCGCGGTCACGCTGCTGCCGTCGCTGCTGACGCTGTTCGGCAAGCGTCTGGAGAAGTCGGTACGCAAGCACGCCGCCCGCTCCCGTCGCGAGCCCGGCCAGCGCTGGCGCGCCTGGGCCTCCGGTGTCCAGCGGCACCCGTGGGCCGCGCTGGTCGTCTCCCTGGTTGCGCTCGGCGCCCTCGCCGCCCCGGTCCTCAGCCTCCAGCTCGGCTTCGCCGACGCGGGCAACGACGACCCCTCCTCGACCACGCGGAAGGCGTACGACCTGGTCAGCGAGAAGTTCGGCCCCGGTGCCAACGGCCCGCTCATCGTCATGACCGAGGGCTCCCAGGAGGAAGCGGTGGCGGCGTACGAGGAGGTCCAGGGGTACGCCGGCGTGGCCGCCGTGACGCCGCCGCAACCGTCGCCCGACGGAGCGGTGTTCACCTCCGTCGCCTTCCCGGAGACCGGCCCGCAGGATGCCGAGACCACCGAGCTGGTCAAGGATCTCCGCGAGGATCTCGGCGGCGACGTCCTCGTCGGCGGATCGACCGCGGCGCTGATCGACTACTCCGACGCGGTCGGGAAGAAGCTGCCGCTCTTCATCGGGCTCGTCGTCGGGCTCTCCTCGCTGCTGCTGATGTGCGTCTTCCGGTCCGTCGCCGTGGCGATCAAGGCGGCGATCCTCAACCTCCTCTCGATCGGCGCCTCGATGGGCGCGATGACGTACGTCTTCCAGGAGGGGCTGCTCGGGGTCGAGCCCGGTCCGATCGAGGCGTTCCTGCCGGTGATGACCTTCGCGATCGTCTTCGGGCTCTCGATGGACTACGAGGTCTTCCTGATCTCGCGGATGCGTGAGGAGTGGCTGCGCAGCGGCGATGCCCAGGAGGCGGTCCGAGAGGGGCTGGCGCACACCGGCGGTGTCATCACGGCCGCCGCCGCCATCATGGTCGTGGTCTTCGGCGCCTTCTGGTTCAGCCCGGACCGGATGCTGCAGGAGATGGGCTTCGTGATGGCGGTCGCGGTGCTGCTCGACGCGGTCGTGGTGCGGTGCCTCGTCGTGCCCGCGGTGATGCGGCTGCTCGGCCCCGGCGCCTGGTGGCTGCCGCGGTGGCTCGACCGGCTCCTGCCGCGCCTGCAGAACGTCGGATGAACCCGGGTAAGCGGGTTCCGGACAGTTACTTGGACGTGAAACAAATTTCCTGCGGGGAGACGTAAGGACGCGTACAACCGAAGGGAAGGGCCGCCCCCAGCGGTCCCCGGCTTTCGGGAGTTGCCATGAACGGTTCGATCTTCCGCCTGTCCAAAGTCCGCCTCGCGGTCTCCCTCACATCCATCGCCCTTCTCGGCGCCGGCCTCGCCGCCGCCCCAGGCTCCCCAGCCGCTGCGGCTGGGGAGCCTTACGTCGCGCTCGGCGACTCCTACTCCTCAGGAGTCGGCACCCGCACCTACATCAACGACGGCAGCAACTGCATGCGCTCGACCCTGGCGTACCCGAGCCTGGTCGCCGCGGCGAAGAGCTACAGCCTCAACTTCCGGGCCTGCTCGGGAGCGGTCGTCGCCGACGTCACCAACAGCCAGCTCAGCGCGCTGTCGAGCTCGACCCGCTACGTGACCATCTCGGTCGGTGGCAACGACGCCGGCTTCGTCGACGTGATCACCGAGTGCGCTCTCCCCGCCTGGGCGAGCGACTGTGCCGGAGCGGTCGCGGGTGCGCAGAACTACATCCGCAACACGCTCCCGGCCAGCCTCGGGACGCTCTACTCGAGGATCCGGTCGGCCGCTCCCAGCGCGAAGGTGGTGGTCGTGGGCTATCCGAAGCTGTTCATGGGCGAGGACTGCAACGCCCTCACCTGGTTCAGCCCGCAGGACGAGGCGCTCCTCAACGACACCGCGGTGCTCCTCAACAACACCACGGCCTCCCGGGCGAGCGCCGCCGGCTTCAGCTACGTCAACCCGATCAGCCGGTTCACCGGACACGCGGTCTGTGACAACCCCGAGTGGGTCAACGGGCTCTCCAACCCGATCGCGGAGTCCTACCACGCCAACACCGCGGGCCATCGTGACGGCTACACCCCTCTGGTGAGCTCGCCGCTCACCGGTGCCGCGGTCACCGCGACCCCGGCCGTGGTCACCGCGGCCGAGGCGACCGGTCCCGCGCAGGCCGCCAAGCAGAGGAAGTACGCCGCCCTCGACCGCCACATCGAGCCGAAGGTGTTCCAGCCGCCGACCCGTGAGCGTCTGGAGAAGCTCGCCGACCAGCGCGGCGTCGACCTGGACGCCTGGCTGGCGACGCACTGACCGGATGGGTTGTGAAGCCGAGCGTGGCCTACTGGTCACTCTCGGCTTCACAACCTCCGCGTTGGACAGGTGTAACCCAATCTTGGGGGCGAGGCTGATAGAACCGTTCCATGCGAGTCTCCCGGGGCATAGCGGCCCTTGCTGTTGCCTTACCGCTGCTTGCCGCCTGTGGTGCGGACAAGGAGCCGGGTCCGAGCGTGTCGGCCCTGACCACCGCGCTGGAGACCGGAACCTTCACGAAGGTCGACTTCGTGGCGAAGACCGACCCCGCTGCCGTCGCCGACGAGTACAGCGATCTGACCGGCAACCTGTTCGGGAAGCTCGGCGCGCCCGACGTGTCCGCGACCAAGCCGGTCTTCTCCGGCCACGGCACCGACAGCGCCAAGTCGACGCTCACCTGGGCGTGGGGACTGCCGGGCGGCCGGTGGACCTACGAGTCGGAGGTCGAGCTCCGTAAGACCGATGACACGTGGGAGTTCGTCTGGGAGCCGACGGTCGTCGCCCCGACGCTCGCCGAAGGACGCAGCCTCCACGTCGAGACCGTCCAGCAGCAGCGCGGCGAGATCCTGAGTACGTCCGGAGAGACCCTGGTCGCGGACCGGCCGGTCGTCACGGTCGGCATCGACAAGACCCTGATCGACCCGGTGGCGGCTCCCGCGGCCGCCCGCGACGTCGCCGCCATCGTCGGCATCAACCCGAAGCGCTACGCCAAGCGCGTCAAGGCTGCCGGCGACAAGGCGTTCGTCGAGGCGCTCTCGATCCGCAAGCCGATGATGACGAAGGCCAAGACCGCGAAGATCGCCAAGATCAAGGGCGCCGCGATGCTCAACCGAACACTCCCGCTCGGCCCGACCAAGGAGTTCGCCTCACCGGTCGTCGGCATCGTCGGTGAGGTCACGGCGGAGATGATGAAGAAGAAGCCCGGCACCTTCCTTCCGGGTGATCTCGCCGGGCTCTCCGGCCTGCAGGCGCGCTACGACGAGCAGCTGCGGGGGAAGCCCGGGCTGCAGGTCGCGGTGCTCGGTGACGAGGGTGAGGTGCTCAAGAGGCTCTACAGCTCCGACCCGATCGACGGGAAGTCGCTGACCGTCACCCTCGACGCGCGGCTCCAGAAGAGCGCCGAGAAGATCCTGAAGCGAATCAAGCCCGAGAGTGCCCTGGTCGCGATCCGGCCCAGCGACGGGGCCGTGCTGGTCGCCGCCAACGGCGAGGACAACAAGATGAACCTGGCCACCTACGGCCAGGCCGCGCCGGGCTCGACCTTCAAGGCCGCGACCACGCTGGCGCTGCTGCGCAAGGGGCTCAACGCGAAGAGCCAGGTCAAGTGCCCTGCCAAGGCCACCGTCGACGGCAAGACCTTCAAGAACGACTCGTGGTACCCGAAGTCGGCCCTCGGCGAGATCACCCTCGCCCATGCCGTCGCCGAGTCCTGCAACACCGCCATGGTCGGTGTGGCCGGCGAGGTCGGTCACGCGGAGATCGCCTCCGCCGCCGCCTCGCTGGGTTTCGGGATCGATCGCGACGCCGGCTTCACCTCCTACTTCGGACAGATCCCCGAGCCCGCGGGCGAGACCGAGCACGCCGCCGACCTGATCGGCCAGGGCAAGGTGCTCGCCTCGCCGCTCGTGATGGCCACGGTCATCGGCTCCATCCAGGCCGGGCACACCGTGGTCCCGACCCTCGTCGAGGGCCAGGTCGCCAAGCCGTCGGGCGTCGAGCCGCTCGCCGCCGACGAGGCCGAGCAGCTGCGTACGATCTTCCGGGGCGTGGTCACCGACGGCACCGGCAGCGGCCTGGCCGACGTGCCGGGCAAGCCGGTGATCGCCAAGACCGGCACGGCCGAGTTCGACCGCAACGGCAAGCGCCTCACGCACACCTGGATGATCGCCGCGCAGGGTGACCTGGCCGTGGCCGTCTACGTCGACGAGGGCGAGAACGGCGCCGCCACCTCGGGCCCGCTCGTCGAGGCCTTCCTCCGGATGGCCAACGAGCGATAGAGACCGGCAAATAAGATGTGGCCCGGCCGTGAGGCCGGGCCACATTCAATTTCCCTCGGTGCTTCTCTACCGACGGGGGGAACAGTAGAGAAGCTCAAGGGGCGAGCCTGGCGGCCTTGCGGCCGCGAGGCCCGGTCGAGGCTTGGAGTGCTCCCTCCCTACGTCGACGTGGATACATAACCAGACTTGTTCCTGGCTGTCACGTTTATGTCCCTTTTCCACACGATTGGTGCCAGGGTGTTAGCAAGGTGTGGATCGGTCACTGCCCGGCAGGGATCTCGGCGGTGCCGTTCGCCGAGGTCGAGTCGGCGGCCTTGCGGAGCATTCCGCCGAGGTCGACTCCGGTCGTGGTCTTGAGCATGTTGAGGGTCTGGACGACGTTGTCGTTGACCTGCTTCGGGATGGCGCCGGCCCCCTCCGTGGAGAGCACGGTGAGGTTGTCGATGGCGCTGATCGGCGCCGCGACCTCCCTGGCGACCTGGGGCAGGACCTCGATGAGCATCTGCAGCACGGCGGCGTCGTTGTAGGACGCGAACGCGGCGGCGCGCTTGTCCATCGCCTCGGCCTCGGCGTGACCGACGGCCAGGGTGGCGGCAGCGCTCGCCTCACCCTCGGCCCGAGTCGCCTCGGCACCGGCCAGACGCAGCGCCTTCTGCGCGTCACCGCGCTTGGCACCCTCGATGGCCTCGGCCTCGGCCAGCGCGGCACGGCGGGCCTTCTCGGCCTCGCCGGAGAGACGCGCCTGCTCGGCGTCGGCCTCGGCCGCGGCGATGGTGGCCGCCTTGCGGGCCTCCGCGGCGGCGATCTCGGAGTTGCGGCGACCCTCCGCCTCCTGCTCGACGCGGTAGCGCTCCGCGTCGGCGGGCTTGCGCACCTGCGTCTCGAGCTGCCGCTCGGTCAGTGCGGCCTGACGTACGGCGACCTTCTCCTGCTCGGTGAGGATGGCCTGGTCGCGGTCGGCCTGGGCCAGCGGGCCGGAGGCGGCGGCGTTGGCCGAGGCCGCGTCGGTCTCGGCCTTGATCTCGGCCTGCTTGAGCGCGAGCGCGCGCTGGGCGACCGCGATCTCCTCCTCGGCCTTGATCCGGGCCTGCTCGGCGGCACGGCGAGCCTCCGCCTCGGCGATCGAAGCAGCCTGGGTGATGCGGGCAGCCTCAGGGCGGCCCAGGTTGGCGAGGTAGGAGCCGTCGTCGGTGACGTCCTGGATCTGGAAGGTGTCCAGGATCAGGCCCTGGCCGGTGAGGGACGACTCGGACTCGTCGGCGACCCGCTGGGCGAACGCGGCCCGGTCACGGATGATCTGCTCGACGGTCAGGCCACCGACGATCGAGCGCAGCGCACCGGCGAGCACCTCCTGGGTGAACGGCTCGATCTCCTGCTGCTGGGAGAGGAAGCGCTGTGCGGCCAGCCGGATCTGGTCGGCGTTGCCGCCCACCTTCACGATCGCGACACCTTCGAGGTTGAGCTTGATGCCCTGCCCGGAGACCGCGCCGCGGATCTGGACCGAGATCCGGCGCGAGGAGAGGTCCATGGTCGCCAGCTTCTGCACGAACGGCACGACGAAGACGCCGCCGCCGAGCACGACCTTCTGACCCGACAGGTCGGTGGTGAGCTGGCCGGTCTCGGGGTTGAGCACCGCCTTGCCCTTGCGGCCGGTGACGATGAACGCCTGGTTGGGACCGGCGACCTTGTAGCGGCTGGTGACCAGCAGCAGAAGCAGGATGAGAAGTACGACAAGGCCGGCGATCGGCACCAGCAGTTCCATGAGGACCCCTTCAGGTCAGGAGGTGATCTCGCGCCAGGTCGGCGCGACGGTGACTGCCGTCGGTGAGAGGACACCGGTGATGTGCACGGCGGTGCCGGGCGTGATCGCCTCGTCGGTGTCGGGAGCCTTGGCGTTGTAGGTCATCGTGTGGCCCCCGAGGGCGACTCGCACCACGCCGAACCCGTCCGCCGGGATCGCGGTGATCACGGCAGCGTCCAGGCCGACGGCGGCGTCCCCCGAGGGCGCCGCGTCGGTGTGCTCCTCCTTCAGCAGGCGGGTCAGCCACAGGGCGAACCACGCGAAGAGCGCTCCGACGACGGAGCCGATCAGGATGGAGGGCAGCAGGCCGAGGTCCAGCGGCCCGTGGGCGATGGCACCGCCGAACCCGAACGCCGACACGAATCCGGCCAGCGCGGCCGTGGAGAACCAGTCGCTCGCCAGCCAGTCCAGCAGGCCGCCGAGGAAGCCGTCGAGGAGGTCGCCGATCACCAGCGACACCAGCAGGAGGCCCAACCCGACGGCTCCGATGATCAGGAACGTCGTCACACCAAATCCTTCAGCAGAGTCTCCACACTGAGCAGCAGTCTAGAGCGGACTGTATCCGTCGCTTCCTCGGCCTGTCTGCGCTTTATCGGCCTTGGTCGAAGGTCCAGAGCAGAAGCTCGGTCGGTACGCCCGCGCCGACCGTGAACTCCGGCGGCAGATCGTCGCCGGCGGTGATCTCGAAGGCGTCGCCGGCGGTGAGCGGCTCGGCCATCCCGCTGCGCAGGAGAGCCCCGGAGGCGACGTGGAGATGGCGGAGGTCGCCGTCCGGGAGGGTGATCTCGGCGGGGCCGGCGGTGCCGACGCGACCGACCCGCAGCGTCCCCTGGTCCAGGTGGACGGCCTCGGTCCACTCGCCCTCGACGGCGGCGACGTCGTGGACGGCGTACGCCGGCGCGCCGGTGCTGCCCGCGATCCAGACCTGGATGAACCGGGTGCCGGCGGCCGAGGCGAACTCGGAGTGGTCGACACCGTCGCCCGTGGTGAAGACACCGACCTGGCCGGGGGCGACGGTCCCGGTGGCGCCGGTCGAGTCGGTGTGGGTCACCTCGCCGGCCAGCGGCCAGGTCACGATCGTGACCCCGGCATGGTGATGGGTCTCGAACCCCTCACCGTTGCGCAACAGGTGTTCGTCGTAGGTCACGATCGGGCCGAAGCCGATGCGGTCGGGGTCGTAGTGGGGGCCGAACGAGTAGGTGTGCCAGGTTATTTTTCCTGGCCGGAGGCCGGGTGGACGTTCCGTGAATCGGGCGTTTCCTCGGCGGATCTGGGCAGTCACAGTCATGATTGTGCCGTGGCGTTTCCCAAGTTCCCGACTGGCTTCGTGTTCGGCACTGCAGACGCCACCCGGCCGGGGGGCGAGCAGGACGTTGCGCTGCTTCAACGCCTCGGTGCGCCTGGCTACCGGTTCGCGGTCTCCTGGCGTGAGCTTCAGCCGGGTGGGCGCGGTGCCTTCGATCCCGATGCCCGCGCTCGTTACGACCGCCTGGTCGACGAGCTGCTCGAGGCCGGTCTGCGCCCGTCGGCCACGCTCTACGCCGGCGAGCTGCCGGAGCCGCTGGCCGCCGACGGCGGCTGGCTCAACCGCGCCACCGTCGATGCGTTCGGCGATTACGCCGAGACGGTCGCGGACCTGATCGGCGACCGGATCCCGGAGTGGGTGCCGGTCCAGGATCCCAACGTCGCGGGCTACCTCGGCTACGGGCTCGGCACGATCGCGCCCGGGCGCCGCGCGGGATGGGGGGTCGTCGCGGCGATGCACCATCTCCTCCTCGCCCATGGCCGCGGTGTGCAGGTGCTGCGCGCAGCGGGTGTCGAGTCGGTCGGGTGCGCCAACCACCACGAGCCGATCTGGCCGCTCTCGGAGGATCCTGCCGATGTCGGCGCGGCCAAGCTCATCGACCTGGCCTGGAACGCCGTGCCTCTCGAAGCGATGCTGATGGGCCGCTATCCCCGTGACATCGCCGGTCTCGCCGACGAGGTCACGATGCCGGGCGACATGGCCGCGATCCGTTCACCCCTCGACTTCTACGGGGTCAACTTCTTCGCGCCGCAACGCATCGGCGCCTCCGCCGAGGGTGACGACATCCCGTTCCGGATGGTGCCGCTCGTCGGCTACCCCGCCACCGACACCGGCTGGGGCGTGGTGCCCACCGCCCTGCGGGAGTGGCTGATCATCACCCGATCCCGCTATCGCGCCGCGATGCCGCCGATCGTGGTGACCGAGTGCGGTGCTGCGTACGACGCTCCGATGGTCGACGGCGAGGTCGACGACCAGGCCCGGATCGACTACCTCGAGGCACACCTGGAGGCGGTCTCGGCCGCGATCGAGCGCGGTGTCGACGTCCGCGGCTTCTACGCCTACACCCTGCTCGACCGCGACGGCTGGGAGGCGCCGTTCACCGGAAAGGACTGGGAGGACGGCGTGGGCGGGAAGTACGGCCTGGTGCACGTCGACGCCGCCGGGGTGCGTACGCCGAAGCGGTCCTTCGGGTGGTACGCCGAGATGGTCGCGGCGCACGCCGAGGGAGCCCCGACCGGCTAGCTCCGATCCCTCGCCAGGTATGTCGCCAGGGGGTCGGCCAGGGTGTCTCCCTGGCGTCGGACCGGGGTGTTGCCAGGGAGTGTTCCTCGTGCGGCCCGAGCGGGCCGCACGAGGAGGAGAACGACATGAAGAGGCTCTTGGTCGCCGCGGTCCCGTTGGTCGCAGCGCTCACGTTCGCCGTGCAGCCGGCGTACGCAGGCACGAACCACCACGACCGGCCCTCCGCGGGCGCCACGACCGCGACCGGCCCGGGCACAGCCGCATCGAAGTGCGTCGTCCCGGACGTCTCCGCGCCCAAGGGTGCCCGGGTCGTCGACGTCACGGCGGTCGCCAAGCCGGGCGGCACCCTGCAGTTCCCGCCGCTGTTCGGGCAGGCCGAGCCGCCCCCGCCGGTGACCGGGGTGCCCGCGTTCTGCCAGGTCCAGGTCACGCTGACGCACGGTCGTGCCGGTGACCGCGAGCTGATCGAGGTGTGGTTGCCGGCGACCGGGTGGACCGGCCGCTTCCAGGCGCTGGGTGGCAGCGGCTACCTCGCCGGCGGCTTCGGCCCCGACCAGGCGAACGCGATCAAGGCCGGGTACGCAGTCGGCACCACGGACGCCGGCGCGACCCCGACCACCGGGTACACGCCCGACTGGGCGCTGACCGCCGACGGCCGGGTGAACCGGACGGTCCTGGAGAACTTCGCCGAGCGCGGCCCGCACGAGCTGGCCGTCGTCGGCAAGGCGGTCACGCGCGCCCACTACGGCCGCGCGGCGGCGTACTCGTACTGGAACGGCTGCTCGACCGGCGGCCGCCAGGGCTACATGGAGGCGCAGCGTCATCCCGGGGACTTCGACGGGGTGCTCGCCAATGCGCCGGCGATCTCCTGGGACCGCTTCGCCGTGGGTGATCTCTGGCCGATCGTGGTGCAGAACGAGCTGGACGACCATCTGACGAAGTGTGAGTTCGACGCCTTCACGGCCGCTGCCGTCGCCGCCTGCGACGGCCCGGACACGAACGGCGTCATCGAGGACCCGTTCGCCTGCGACTTCGACGCGAAGAGCATCGTCGGGCGGACCGTTCTCTGCGACGGCGAGCAGCTGACCCTCACGGCCACCGATGCCGAGGTCGTGAACCGGATCTGGGACGGCCCGCGCTCCTCGACCGGGAAGCGGCTCTGGTACGGACTGGCGAAGGGCGCCGACCTCAGCGCGATCGGCACCTACCCCTTCCCGGTGTCGACCGGCTGGGTCGCCAGCCTGCTGAAGCAGGACCCGGCCTATGACCTCACCACGATCACCCAGGCCGACTTCGAGGCCTACCTGACGCAGTCGGTGGAGCAGTACCACGACGTCATCGCCAGCGACGACGCCGATCTGTCCGGCTTCCGTCGTGCCGGTGGCAAGCTGCTGACCTGGCACGGCCTGGCCAACCAGCTCGTCCCCGTCGGAGGCTCGATCCGCTACCACGACGAGGTCGAGAAGCGCTTCGGTCGTCGGGCGACCAGCGACTTCTACCGGCTCTTCCTCGTGCCCGGCGCCGCCCACTGCGGCCCGGGTGCGGCCCCGGCACCCGCGGACCCGCTCGGGGCGCTGGTGAGCTGGGTGGAGAAGGGCAAGGCCCCTCGCAGCCTGTCCTGACCCGTGATCGCGGAGTGGGGGGGGGGGGGGGGGGGGGGGGGCGCCGCGGCGGGGGGGGGGGGGGGGGGGGGGGGGCCGGGGGGGGGGGGGGCCGCCGGGCGGCGGGGGGGGGGGGGGGGGGGGGGCGCGCCCCCCCCCCCGGGGGGGGGCGGGCGGGGGGGGGGGGGGGGGGGGGCGCCCCCCCGCCCCCCCCCCCCACTCCGTCGTTGTTCCTGGGCAGTTGTTCCTGGGCAGTTCCGCTAGAAGGCGAGCTTCTC
>NZ_JBIWNX010000014.1:69935-185419 GCF_044767415.1 Nocardioides sp. NPDC101246 | reverse complement strand
ATGGCCGAAGGCCACCGCGATAGCGGCGCCCGCAGGGCGTCCTTGACGCGGCGCCCGATCGAGAAACACTCAAAGACCGGGTCGGCGGCGAACCCTGAAGCGAAAACACAGTCGCTAAGCGAGCCGTCCCGAGCAAGAGAACCGTGTTGGTCTCGACACGCCTCCGTCTAGCGGCTCCGGCGGCTCGACCAGCGAAGCTCAGTCGGCGACCATCTCGACAAGCCGCCCCATGGCCCCGAGCTCGGCGTCGTGAACACCTTCATCAGGAACGATGACAAGCGACCAGAGCCGACTCCCGACAGCAACGTTGCCGACCACGAGATCCCCGTCGGAGTGCGACTCGATACACACGAACGCCCGGTCGCCGACCTCAACAGGCGCGGGAGAGGAGATGCAGTCTTCTCGGCTGGCAGCGAGCCCGGCAGAGACGGAGGTGTCGACCAAGGTTGTCACGAAGATCGCGCCCCGGTCGCTGGTGTAGGTGCAGACGTCCTCGTCGGCGGTGTGCGACCAGGAGCCGGGGATGGCGCTGGCGACCTGACCGGGCTCGAAGAGACAGGGCCCGGAGGCTTCGACGGGGGAGGAGGTCGAGGGGCTCGGACCGGGGCTGCTGGTGGTCGGCTCCCCGGAGCCGCAGCCGGCGAGAGCGGTCGCGGAGAGTACGGCTGCGACGCTCAGCAGCTTCCTCGACACGTATGGCTCCTTGATATCCCGGGGTTCTCGACAGTTTCTCAGGTCACCCTGGCAAGCCTGCAACCGAGGGGATCAGGGTGCGCAGCCGCGCGAGCGCGTCGCTGGTCTGGGACTTGACGGTGCCGATCGAGATCCCGAGCGTCGCCGCGGTCTCGCGCTCGGTGAGGTCGTCGTAGTAGCGCAGGACGATCACAGCGCGCTGTCGAGGCGGGAGCCGCAGCAGCGCATGCCGAACGGCGAGGCTCGAGGTCGGGTCGGGCACCGCCGCCTCCCGATCGGGGAAGCGTTCCACCAAGGTCTCGCGCCAGCGGCGGGTCCGCCACCGGGTGGTTGCTTCGCGCGCGAGTACCTTGCGGACGTACGCCTCGGGGTTCTCCTTGATCCTGCCCCACTTCGGCACCACCTTGATGAGCGTGGTCTGGACGAGGTCCTCGGCGTCCTGGGCATGTCCGGTGAGGAGGTACGCGGTACGAAGCAGGGCGGGGCGGCGGGTGGTGACGAACTCGTCGAAGAGATGACCGTCAGGCTCTGGCACGGCGCCTCCAGACGAGGATCGCGAGGGCGGCGACCACAAGCGTCGTGCTGGCCATGATGGTGGGGACCCATGGGGACCATGGGCGGGGCGGGACCGGCTGGTTCTTCACTGGTGAGTCGAGCAGGTTGATCGCGAGGCGGGCGGTGTTGACGTACGCGCTGAGCACCTCGGCGGAACCATCCCGGACATCGACGGCGACGAGGTCGACCCTTGGATCGGTGCCGTGGTTTTCCAGGGCGGCGACATGGGTCTCGTCGAGCCACGAGATCACTCCGAGGTAGCTGCCCGGGAGCGGATCACCAACGCCGCCGTCGTCGACATTCTTCACGCTGATCCGGCCCGGTAGGCCGTCGCCGAAGATCGCCGCGACGCGTTTCGAGTCCGGCGTGAGGGCGAGGAATTGCGCCCCGTTGATCCGTCCGGGGGTCGCGGGGATCTGAGCGGGAGCGGTCGTCCCGTCGGGCTCGAGGACGACCGATTCCTCGCCCTGGACGATCACTGTGCCGGCACCGGTCGTGCTCGCTGTGTCGAGCGTGGTGAGGTCGGTGCTGATCGGGGAGGTCTCGGCGGTGCTCAGGTCGAAGACCATGCTCCGGGAAGTCGAGGAGCTGCAGCAGTCCCGCATCTGTCCGAAGGCAACGCCTAGATGGGTGGGATCGAACCAGATCAGGGTGCCGTGCCCGATCCCGCGCTCGGTACTGGGCCTCTGGGTGACCACCTCGCCGGTTACGGTGTCATAGACCGCATAACCGTTGATCGTGCCGCCTTCGAGCGCGGGAATCGGGTTGTTCACCTTTCCGGTCGTCCAGTAGGAGACATGGCGGCCATCCGGGGCGAGCTGGGCTTCTCCGAGGTAGCGGGTGGCCGCGTGCGGCAGGTCGAGGAAGGCGTAGGCACCGGTCTCGGCAGACACCCCGACCACGCCGTCGGTGCTTCCGAACCAGCCCTTGCGGGGCGCGTCGAACGTGGCGATGAGCGGGCCGAGCGGGCCAACCGAGTCGGTGCCGGGGAGATGTGGACTGGGCTCGTGGAAACGGCTGGGGATGTAGCTGCCGGCCCCGTCCGTCGCCGGTTCGACGCCGGTGCCCTGCTGCCAGGTCGCCGTGCCGAGCGCGATCAGCAGCAAGCAGGCGACCGCAGCGATGGCGATGGTGCCGAGGCGCTGCGTACGCGCCCTGCGGCGGCCACGCCGCCACAGCTGCCCCGGCGGGGCGCCGCCGGTGGGCGCGTCGCGGGCGAGGTCATCGAGCAGGTCGGTCAGCACATCGGTCTCCAGATCGGTCGTCCGATGGCTTATACGTATCGAGCCTCGTCGAAGGTTGGGTGCTGATTTGAACAGAAGTCCCGCGCGAACTTGGCTGAGTTCGGCAGAATCGCGAGCGTGACCTCTGACATCAGAGAACGGCTCGCGGGGCAGCATGTGCTGCTCACGGGAGTGACCGGGTTTGTCGGCGAGGCGCTGCTGCACCTGATGCTGACCGAGGTGCCGGACGCACGCCTCAGCGTCCTGGTCCGGCGCAAGGGGTCGACGTCGGGTGCGGACAGGATCGCGAAGATGCTGACCAAGCCGATCTTCGAGGGCGTCGCGGGTGCGGAGGTGAACGTCGTCGAGGGCGATCTCTCCGATCCGCCGGCGCTGCCGGAGGATCTCGACGCGGTGGTGCACTCGGCGGGCGACGTCTCCTTCGACCCGCCGGTCGACGAAGGGTTCGTCACCAACGTCGTCGGTGTGCGCGAGCTGCTCAGGCGGGTCGCGGAGACGGGGCGGGACATCCACTACCTGCACGTCTCGACCGCGTACGTCTCCGGGCGGAGAAGGGGACACATCCCCGAGGGACCGGTGGACCATGACGTCGACGTGGACGCCGAGCTCGCCTGGGGGCTGGCGCAGCGCGCGGCCGTCGAGGAGCGCTCGCGCGGGGTCGAGGTGATCTCCGGGCTGCGCAAGCAGGCCGAGCGTGAGCACGGTCGTGCCGGCCTGATGACGGCCGCGGCAGCCGCCGAGGAGGCGCGGAAGAAGTGGGTGAAGGACGAGCTCGTACGCCTCGGCACCGAGCGCGCGCGGTCGCTGGGCTGGACCGACGCCTACACCTTCACCAAGGCGCTGGGCGAGCGGGTCGTCGAGGCCCACGCCGCGGCCGGGAACCGGGCCACGATCTACCGCCCGGCGATCATCGAGTCGGCGGTCTCCCGGCCTCATCCGGGCTGGATCGAGGGCTTCAAGATGGCCGAGCCGCTGATCCTCGCCTACGGCCGCGGCGAGCTGCCGCTCTTCCCAGCCGCCGCGGACACCCCCGTCGACATCGTGCCGGTCGACCACGTCGTCGCCTCGATCGTGGCGTGCCTGGCGCACCCGCCCGAGCACGGCGACCCGGCCTACTTCCATCTCGCCTCCGGCGACCGCAACCCGGTGACGTTCGGGATGCTCTACGAGACCGTGCGGGCCTACTTCTCCAAGGAGCCGTTCGCGGCGGGTGACCGCGGCGCGGCCCGGCTGCCGGAGTGGACGTTCCCGGGCGGCGCCTCGGTCGAGCGGATGATGGTGACCGGGGAGCGGGTGCACAAGATCGCCGACAGGCTGCTCGGGCTGGTCCCGCGCAGCGACCGCACCCGCGGCTGGGCGCGCGACCTCGACCGGCAGGGCCGGCGGCTGCAGTTCCTCCGTCGCTACCTGGACCTCTACAAGGAGTACGCCCAGGCCGACCTCCGCTTCGTCGACACCAACACGCTCTCCCTCTACCGGTCGCTGTCGCCGGCCGACCAGGAGACCTTCGCCTTCGACACCGGCGTGATCGACTGGCACGAATATCTCTACGACATCCACGTGCCGTCGGTGACCAAGCCGGTCCGCGATCTCGACGAGCTGCGCAAGCTGCGGAAGAAGCCCGTCCCCGGGCGGCTGCCGAAGCTCGAGGACGGCCGGGTCGCGGCCTTCTTCGACCTCGACGGCACCCTGATGTCCTCCAACGTGATCGAGACCTACCTGTGGCTGCGGCTCGGTGAGCTCTCCGGCACCCGGAAGGCGGCCGAGATCGCCCGGATGGCGAGCAAGGTGCCCGGATACGTGTGGGCGGACCGGACCGAGCGCGGTGCGCTGCTGCGTACGGTCTACAAGGAGTACGCCGGCGCCCGGCTCACCGAGCTCGACGAGATCGTCGACGAGCACCTGACCACGCACATCCTCGGGCGGCTCGCCCCGGACGCGGTCCGGCGGATCCGGGAGCACCGGGCCGCGGGGCACGTGACGGTGCTGGTCACCGGCGCGATCCGGCCGCTGACCCGGCCGCTGATGCCGCTGTTCGACCACATCGAGGCGGCCGACCTGGCCGTCGACGACCGCGGGTTCTGCACCGGTCACCTGGCCGCGTCGCCGCTGGTCGGGGAGTCGCGCGGCGCGTTCGTCCGCGAGTGGTCGCGCCGCGAGGGCATCTCGCCCTCCGACTGCTTCGCCTACGCCGACTCCCACTCCGACCTCCCGCTGCTCGCGGCGGTCGGGCATCCGATCGCCGTCCGTCCCGACGTACCTCTGTTCCGGCACGCCAAGAAGTCGCACTGGACGATCGTCGACTGGGAGTCGCCGGGGCACGCGAGCCGCACGCTCGACCCGGCCGGGCTGAACCGATGAGGAGGGGCTGAATGCTCGCGCTCGAGATGTACCGCAGCGTCGCGAAGACGGCGGTGGGAAAGGTTGCCGGACGGCACCTGCCGCTGCTGCTGACCGGGGCGGCGGCGCCGCTGCGGATGGTGACGCTGGACCCGCCGAAGGTCGAGCACGACGGATGGGCGCGGCTGAAGGTGTCGCTGGCCGGGATCTGCGGGTCCGACCTGGGGATGCTCTCGGGGCGGACGAGCCTCTACTTCCAGCCGCTGGTGAGCCTGCCGTTCGTGCCCGGCCACGAGATCGTGGGCGAGCTCATCGACCCCTGCGGCGACCTGGCGGCCGGGACCCGCGTGGTCGTCGACCCGGTCCTGACCTGTGCCGCGCGCGGGCTGGAGGCGTGCGAGGCGTGTGCCCGGGGCGAGACCAACCGATGCTCCCGGATCACCGTCGGCGACATCTCCTCCGGTCTGCAGACCGGGTTCTGCCACGACACCGGCGGCGGCTGGTCCCAGCAGCTCTCGGTGCACCGTTCCCAGCTCCACGTGGTGCCGGAGGGCTACTCCGACGAGCAGGCGCTGCTGGCCGAGCCGGTCGCCTGTGCGGTCCACACGGCGCGAAGGGCCGCGGTCAAGCCCGGTGACCGGGTGCTCGTCTCGGGTGCTGGGGCGGTCGGGCTGCTGGCCACGCTGGCCCTGCGCGAGCTCACCGACGCCGGCGAGATCCTGGTCGTCGCCAAGCATGCCCATCAGCGTGAGCTGGCGCTGGAGTTCGGCGCCACCGAGGTGGTCGCGCCGTCGGAGACGCTGCGCCGGATCAGGCGCGCGACCAGCGCTTTCATGCTCGAACCCGAGATGCTCGCCTCGCCCTACCTCCTCGGCGGCGTGGACGTGACCGTCGACGCGGTCGGCTCCAAGGAGTCGCTGCAGACCTGCCTGCACGCCACCCGCGCGGGTGGACGCGTGGTGCTCTCCGGGATGCCCGCCTCCGCCGATCTGTCCGCGGCCTGGTTCCGGGAGCTCGAGGTGGTCGGGACGTACGCCTCCTCGCGGGGCTCCGGCGACTTCGCCACCGCGCTGGACCTGGTCGGTCACGACGCCATGTGCCGCCTCGCGAAGACCGTCGCCCCCTACCCGCTCCACCGCTGGCGCGAGGCCCTCGACCATGCCCACTCAGCCGGTCGGCTCGGCACCGTCAAGGTGGCCTTCGACCCACGCCGAACCAGCTGAACACAGCCGTCCTGAAGAAGGAGAGACGATGACACGCCCAGGTTTCGTGCTGGAGGTCGACGACCGTACGCCGCCCCTGCTCGTCCACGAGGGGCTCGGGTTCCGGCTCGAGGAGTTCCCGCAGGGCACGCGGGTGGTCTACCCGCCTGAGTCGCTGCCGACGGTGCCGGATGTGGACGGGGCGATCCGGGAGGCGCTCGAGAACCCGGTCGACTCCGAGCCGCTGCGGGAGCTGATGTTCCCGGGGATGCGGCTGACGATCGCCTTCGACGACCTCTCGCTGCCGCTGCCGACCATGAAGGCGCCCGACATCCGGGGCCGGATCATCGAGCAGGTGCTCACGATCGCGGCCGAGAAGGGTGTCGACGACGTCGAGATCATCGCCGCGCTGGCCCTTCACCGCCGGATGACCGACGCCGAGATGAAGCACATCGTGGGGGAGCGGGTCTTCCGAAGCTTCGCGCCGCAGGGGCTGCTCTACAACCACGACGCCGAGGACCGCGCCAACCTCGAGCACATGGGCACCACCGAGAGGGGCGAGGACGTCGAGATCAACAAGCGGGCGGCCACCTCCGACCTGCTGATCTACGTCAACGTCAACCTCGTCGCGATGGACGGCGGCCACAAGTCGGTCGGCATCGGGCTGGCCTCCTACAAGTCGATCAAGCACCACCACAACGCCAAGACCATGGTGCACTCGCGCAGCTTCATGGACCACAAGCACTCCGAGATGCACTCGTCGGCCTGGCGGATGGGCCGGCTGATCGGCGAGCACGTCAAGGTCTTCCAGATCGAGACGACGCTCGACAACGAGGTGTTCGGAAAGCCGTACGACACACTGCTCAAGCGTGAGTGGGAGTGGTCGATGCGCGACCAGGCCACCGTGCTCGGCCTGCGCCGCGGGCTGGCGGTCGCGCCGCAGAAGATGCGCCACAAGATGTTCCACGACCTGCGCTCCAACTACGGGCTGACCGGGATCACCGCCGGCGCCGTCGAGCCGGTCCACGAGCTCACCGTGCAGCGGGTCCACCAGCAGCAGCGGGTCAAGGTCGAGGGCCAGTCCGACGTGATGGTGATGGGGGTGCCCTATCTCGGCCCCTACAACGTCAACTCGACCATGAACCCGATCCTGGCCGCCTGCATGGGGCTGGGCTACTACTTCAACTCCTACCTGCGGCAGCCGGTCGTGCGTGAGGGCGGCGTCGCGATCCTCTACCACCCGCTCGACGAGGGCTTCAACACCCTCACCCACCCCTCCTACGTCGACTTCTACGAGGAGGTGCTGGCCGACACCACCGACCCGGCGCTGATCGGGCCGAAGTTCGAGGAGCAGTTCGCCACCGACCCCTGGTACGTCCACCTCTACCGCACCTCGAACGCCTACCACGGCGTCCACCCGTTCTACATGTGGTACTGGATCGCGCACGCCCTCGACCACCTCGGCGACGTGATCTGGGTCGGCGGCAACCCCAAGGCCGCAGCCCGGATGGGCTTCCGGTCGGCGACCACCTTGCGTGACGCGCTGGAGATGGCCTCCTCGACGGTCGGTCCGTCCCCGTCGATCACCTACCTGCGCAACCCTCCGCACCTGCTGGCGGACGTCCGATGAGTTTCTGGAAGGACACCGCCCGCGACGTACGGCTCATGAAGCGGGGTTGGCGGTGGGGACACCGGGCGCAGGTGCCGCGGTCGGCGGAGCCGTTCGTGCCGCCGGCAGAGACGACGGTCTTCGACAACGAGTGGTCGCGCAGGCCGGCCGCGCGGGCGGTCAGGGAGGTCGCCCAGGCCGGGCTGGAGGCGGTCTTCCGGTCGCAGGTGAAGACCCAGGTCGAGGGGCTGGACGTGCTCGAGAAGCTCGACGGGCCGGTGATCTTCGTGGCCAACCACGCCTCCCACCTGGACACTCCGCTGATCCTGCTGAGCCTTCCTGACCGGTGGCGGCGGCGTACGGCGGTGGCGGCCGCCGCCGACTACTTCTTCGACACCTGGTGGCGGGCGGTGGGCTCCTCGCTCGTCTTCAACACGCTGCCGATCGACCGTCGCGGGGGAGCGCTCGCTAACGCACCCGGTGAGGTGCTCGCCGACGGCTGGTCGCTGGTCGTCTTCCCGGAAGGCACCCGGTCCAAGGACGGCACCGTCGGCCGGTTCCGGTCCGGCGCCGCCTACCTGGCCGTCGAGTACGGCGTCCCCGTGGTCCCGATCGCCCACCGCGGCACCTACGCGGCGATGCCGCGCGGGGTGAACTGGCCCGGCAAGGACAGGTCCGGGGGCCGCCGCCAGCTGACCGTACGCTTCGGGGAGCCGCTGCGCCCGGCCGAGGGCGAGTCGATGCGCGAGTTCGCGCCCCGGATCCGGACGGCGGTGGCGAGGCTGCTGGATGAGGACGCCACCGACTGGTACTCCTCGATGCGCCGCGCCGCCGAGGATCGCACCCCCGACCCGGCCGGTGAGGAGATCGCCGAGTGGCGCAAGGTCTGGGCGGCCACGGAGTCACCCGACCCCGAGCCGGACCGGATCAAGGCCTGGCGTCGCTGAGCCTGTCCCGCTGAGCCGGGTCAGGCCCAGCGCAGCAGTGCGGCCACCGGGGCGTCGCCGAGCAGGCTGGCGGGCAGCACGCACACCTCCGCGTCGGTGAGGACCGCGGCGGCGATGAGTGCCTCGTCGGCCTCGACCGGACCGGAGACCGGGGCCTCGCCGAAGGCGAGGCCGGGATGCTCCGCCGGGTCGAGCATGCGGCCGACGAGTGCTCCGGGGTCGATCAGCAGGGTCTCGACGCGGCCGGTGACGAACGCGTCGGCGACGTCGCGTACGCCGGTGGCCGCGCGCTCGCCCCTGCCCCAGGCCTCCTCGAGCCGCCCGACCAACGTCGTGCGATGGCGTACGACCCGGTCCAGCAGCGCGCTGCGGATCGCCTCGTCCCGGGCCTGGTCGCCGCCGTCCGCGGCGCGCTGCCCGCTCGCCAGCTCGACGACCTCGGCAGGAAGGCCGGCGAGGCGCTGGCGCAGCCTGCCCACCGTGGTCGGGTCGCCGCCGATGAGCACGAGGTCATGGCCGTGGTCGCGGACCAGCCTGGTCACCTCCTCGGCCACCTTGTCGGCGTTGTGGCGCCAGACGTTGTCGGTGGTCTGCTGCATGCGGAAGGCCGCCCACCCGACGTTGTCGTGGATCTTGTGGACGTGCTCGAGCTCGTCGCCCTCCACGGTGGTCGTGCTCGTGGGCTGCGGCAGTCCGGAGTCCCACAGCGAGATGTCGCCACCGGTGTGGTCGGCCAGGACCAGCACGAACGGCATCGAGGTCTCCCGCGCGGCGATCCAGGAGCCGAGGTCGGGCAGCGCGTCCCAGGTCGCGACCGGGTTCGGGACCTCGGCGACGGCGACCGCGTCGTAGGCGATTCCCTCGGGCGTCGCGACGACGACCCGCGCGAGCGGGGCCGGCTGACGTACGTTCGCCTCCAGCCGGTCGGAGACCTGCGCGACGACGCCCGGGGGAGCGCCCTGGGCGGAGAGCTCCTCGCAGGCGGCGCGCACCCGAAGCTCCTTGGCGTGGGCCGCGTTCTCCGAGTCCTGGCTGACATCGGCCAGCACGGTGGCGTACGGCCCGGGGCGGGTCAACAGGTTGGTGAATCCAGCGGTGTCCATATCGGTGTGGTACCCACCGACGGGCGCTGGCAGACGGGTCGGCTCAACCGGCCGCGCAGGTCACCTCGGTGACCCGCCACTCCTCGTCCTTGCCCTTGCCGGAGCGGTTGACGACGAGGGTGAACACGGACTGACCGCCGTCGGGGGTCAGCTCCACCGTGGCGCCGGTCTCGGTGAGGTCGGTGGAGGTGATGCGTACCTTCTCCAGGTGGCCGCGCGCGTCAGCCGTCTTCTCGGTCGGCGGGGTCTGGACCGAGGGACAGGCCAGCGCCCACTGCGCCACCAGCTCCGGCTTCGCCTCGACCGTGGTCCAGCTCGTGGTCCGCGCGAACCGGCTGGCGGCCGTCTCGGCCTGCTCGGTGGCGTGCTCGCGGAAGCGCGAGCGCGAGTATCCGTAGCCGGCCACCGAGATCAGCACCCCGACCACCAACAGCACTCCGACCTTGAGCGCGATCTCGCGCCGCTCGCTGCTTTGCACGGGACGTTCCTACCACCACCGGCCCCAGGACCCGAACCGGCTCACGGATGAGAGAGCTCTCATGGTCATCTCACGATCACCTCACCGCGGGTCGAGATGGTTCTTCCATGGCGCCGGGAACACCCGGTGCAGAACCTGAAGGGACCAATGATGAAGAAGCTTCCGATGATCCTCGGGACCGGCCTGGTCGGTGTGGTCGCGGCCGGCGTGTTCAGCTACCAGAGCGCTGCCGCTGTCGATGACGACGGCTATGCCAAGCGTGAGGAGAAGTCCAACACCCAGGTGACCACCGTCGACGACGATGACGACAACGACGCCGACGACGTCACCCGCGACGCCGCCGGCAACGACACCGCGACCAACGGCACCGGCGTGACCCGGGCGACCAAGGACAACACCCGCGACAACACCCGCGACAACACCAAGCTCACCCGCGACGACCAGACCAAGGACGACAACACCAAGGACAACACCCGCGACAACACCAAGGACAACACGCGGGACAACACGCGCGACAACACCAACGACCGGACCCAGGGCTGAGTCGAAGATGACCGACACCTGGGGCCTGGTCCAGGGTGACGCGATCACCCCCGAGCTGACCGCGATGCGGCTGCTCGGGGGCGGCTCGTCGTACGAGGCCTTCCTGGCCTTCGACGAGATCACCTACGGGCCGGTCGTCGCCAAGGTCCTGCGACCGAACCTGATCGACAGCGAGACCAGCCGCAACGCGCTGCGGCGCGAGACCGACGCACTGACCCAGCTGCGTCACCCGGTCCTCGTCCGCGGCCTGCGCGAGGACCTCGACGGCGAGCGCCCGTACGTCGTGATGGAGCACGTCGAGGGTCCCCGGCTCTCGACGCTGATCCGCCGCCACGGGCGCCTTCCGGAGCAGCAGTACCTGCCGCTGGCGCTCGACCTCGCCTCGGCGCTGCACTACCTGCGTCGCTCCGGCTGGGTGCACCTCGACCTCAAGCCGAGCAACCTGATCATGGGCTCACCGGCCCGGCTGATCGACCTCTCGGTCGCCCGGTCCACCGAGGCGGCGGCCGCGCTGCGCCACGAGATCGGCACCGACGCCTACATGGCGCCCGAGCAGTGCCTGCCCGGCGAGCGGGGCGAGGTCGGCCCCGCCAGCGACGTGTGGGCCCTGGGCGCGACCCTCTTCCACGCCGTCACCGGCGAGCGGCCGTTCCCCCATGGCGACCCGTCGGCCGCGGACCGCACCGAGCGCTACCCGCAGCTCGTCTCCGGGGTCGGCGACCTCCCCAGACGTACGCCTCCCGAGGTCGTCAAGGTGATCGAGGCGTGCCTCGCGCCGGCTGCCGGTGACCGGCCGGCCCCTGCGGAGATCGCCGAGACCGTCTCGCCCGCGCTGGAGCGGCTTCCGCGAGCCTCGCTGGGCGGCCTGCGGATCCACTGATTCCCCCGGGCCCGGGTCAGGACTGGAAGCGGTAGCCCATGCCGCGGACGGTCTCGACCCGGGCCGAGCCCAGCTTCTTGCGCAGGTAGCCGACGTAGACGTCGACGACGTTGGAGCCCGGGTCGAAGTCCATGCCCCAGGCCAGATCGAGCAGCTGCGCGCGGGAGAGCACCTGCCCCGGATGCCGCAGCAGCACCTCGGCCAGCGCGAACTCCCGCGCGGAGAGGTCGCTCTCGCGTCCGTCGACGCGCAGCCGCCGCGTACGCAGGTCCAGCGCCACCGAGCCCGAGCGGAGCTCGCCCACCTCGGCGGCGGTGTTGTCCTGCTGTCGCAGGCGTACGTTGATCCGGGCCCGCAGCTCGGCGAAGCGGAACGGCTTGGCGAGGTAGTCGTCGGCGCCGCCCTCGAGCGCGGAGACGGTGTCGTGCACCGAGTCGCGGGCGGTCAGCACGACCACCGGCATCCGGGAGCCCTGGGCGCGCAGCTGGTCGAGCACCTCGAAGCCGTCGATGGTCGGCAGGCCGATGTCGAGCACCATCAGGTCGAAGGCGCCGCTCAGCGCCTCCTCGAGTCCCTCCAGCCCGTCGGCGACGGTGCTGACCTGGTGGCCGTCGGCGCTCAGGCCCTTGGCGAGGAAGGCCGCGATGCGGTCCTCGTCCTCGACGATCAGGATGCGGGCCATGCCTCTCCTTCGGTGCGTGCGGGCAGGGTGATCGTGAAGCGGGCGCCGGGAGGCGTCGCGTCCTCGACGCCGACGGTGCCGCCGTGGGCGGTGGCGATCGCCGAGACGATGGCGAGGCCGAGCCCGAGTCCCGGCCGGTCGCCCGAGCCGGTCTCCGCACCGCGGGCGAACCGCTCGAAGATCCGGTCCCGGTCGGCGGCGGGCACCCCCGGTCCGGTGTCGCGCACCCACAGCCGCAGGGTGCCGTCGACGGTCGCCGAGCCGACCGCGATCCGGTCGCCGGGCGCGGTGTGGCCGGCGGCGTTGTCGCACAGCTGCAGCATCGCCTGGGTGACCCGCTGCGGGTCGAGGCGCCAGGTGCCGGGAGTGGCCTCGTCCAGATGCCAGTCGCGGTCGGCGAGCGCGCTGGCCTTGGCCAGGATGTCCTCGGTGAGGGTGTCGACATCGACCTCCTCCAGGGTGAGGAAGTCGGGCCGGTCGTGCTTGGCCAGCAGGATCAGGTCGCCGACCAGACGGCTCATCCGGTCGACCTCGTCGAGCGCCAGCCGCCGGGTCTGCTCGACCTCGGCCGGGTCGGACTCGTCGAGGAGCTCGAGGTGGCCGCCGATGATCGTCAGCGGCGTACGCAGCTCGTGACCGGCGTCATCGAGGAACTGGCGCTGGTCGCTGAACGCCTGTTCCAAGCGGTCCAGCATGCCGTTGAAGTTCCTGGTCAGCGCCGAGATGTCGTCGTTGCCCGACTCGGGCAGGCGGGCGGAGAGGTCGGTCGCGTCGACCGCGCCGGTCGCCTGCCGCAGCCGGGTCAGCGGTGCCAGCAGTCGCCCGGACTGCCAGGCTGCGACCACGGTGACGAGCAGAGCGAGAAGGGCGGCCACGATCGTGTAGGTGCGCATCGTGCTTCGCAGCTCGGCACGGTCCTCGTCGAGGTAGGAGACGACCAGGAGGGCACCCTCGGTGGTGCCCTGGGCGTTGTCCTGCCGCACCGGCTGGCTGGTGATGCGTACCTCGCCGTCGGCGGTGTCGAGGTAGGTCGTCCCACCGTCGCGGACCACGTCGCGTACGGCGCTGCGGAACCGTGGCGACTCGACCAGCGGGTCCTCGGGGAAGTGCGCGCGCGGCCGGCCGTCGACCCAGGCGACCAGGAGCTCGTCGTCGTCGGGCACGTTGCGGCTCAGGAACGTCCGCAGCAGCCCCTCCACGTCGTACGGCGCCCGGGTCTCGGGATCGATGCCCTCGGTGCGCAGCCGGGAGAACTCGTCGAGCTCCTGCTCCATCTCGCGCGTGGTGGCATCGTCGACCCGGTTGAGCTCGACCGCGTAGACGATGAGACCCGCGCCGGCCAGGGCGAGGGTGACCAGGAGAGCGACCGAGGCGGTGATCCGGGCGCGTACGGACACACCCCGGCGGCGTGGGTCAGTCGTCGTCATGTCGGTCGTCGCGGTCATCATCATCGTCGTCATCATCATCGTCGACGGGACCAGGAGTGACGACCGGGACACCCGAGGGATCCGTGCTCGGGGACGACCCGGTGCTCGGTGCGGACGGCGAGGTCGACTGCGAGGGCAGCACGACGGGCTCGCGGGGCGGCGGGTCGTTCTCGGAGGCTCCCGCGAAGGAGGCGGCCAGGTAGACGCCGACCGCCACCAGGACGGCCAGCGGGATGACGAGTTTCAGGGTGCGCGACATGACCCTCCGATAGTGCCTGACCACCTGTCCGATGTGGGGGTCCATGAGAGACCTCTCATCGATACAGTGATCCGGGTCACCACTTGCACCTGGAGGTAACGCCCGTGTTCGTCCCGTTCAGCGTCAACGACTTCATCGACCGTGCCGCATCCGTCTACGGCGAACGGGTGGGCATCGTCGACGAGCCCGACCAGCCGGCAGCCTCCCTGGGGGAGGTGACGTACGCCGAGATGAAGTCGCTCGCGAAGCGGATGGCGGCGAAGCTCGACGAGCTCGGCATCGGCGTGGGGGAGCGGGTCGCGATCGTGTCCCACAACTCGGCGCGGCTGCTGACCGCGTTCTACGGCGTCTCCGGCTACGGCCGCGTCCTGGTGCCCGTCAACTTCCGCCTCCGTCCCGACGAGGTCTCCTACATCGTGGAGCAGTCCGGCGCCTCGGTGCTCTGGGTCGACCCGGAGGTCGACGAGGCGTTGAAGGACGTCACCGCCAAGCACCGTTTCGTGCTCGGCGATGACGCCAACCTCTATGCCGCCGACGGCGTCGAGCCGAAGCCGTGGGCGCCGGACGAGAACGCCACCGCGGCGATCAACTACACCTCGGGCACCACCGCGCGGCCCAAGGGTGTGCAGATCACCCACCGCAACATCTGGACCAACGCGCTGACCTTCGCGCTGCACGCGGGCTGCAACGACCGCGACGTCTACCTGCACACGCTGCCGATGTTCCACGCCAACGGCTGGGGGATGCCGTTCGCGGCGACCGGCCTCGGCATCAAGCACGTGGTGCTGCGCAAGGTCGACGGGATGGAGATCCTGCGCCGCGTACGCGACCAGGGGGTCACCTACATGTGCGCCGCCCCCGCGGTGGCCGCGGCCGTGCTCGATGCGCTTCCGCAGTGGCAGGCCACCGAGGGCGAGATCCCGGGACGGGACAAGGTGCGGATCATCATGGCCGGTGCGCCGCCGCCGACGAAGACGGTCGTGCGCGTCCAGGAGGAGCTGGGCTGGGAGTTCATCCAGATCTACGGCCTCACCGAGACCTCGCCGCTGCTGACCATCAACCGCACCCGCGCCGAGTGGGACGACCTCGACCCGATGGAGCGGGCCGCGAAGCTGACCCGCGCCGGCGCGCCCGCGATCGGGGTCAGCCTCGACATCTCGCCCGACAAGGAGGTCCTGGCCCGGTCCAACGTCGTGCTCGAGGGCTACTGGGAGAAGCCGGAGGAGACCGAGAAGGCCCTGGCCGAGGGCTGGTTCCACACCGGCGACGGCGGCAGCCTCGGCGACGACGGCTACCTCACCATCTCCGACCGCATCAAGGACGTGATCATCACCGGCGGCGAGAACGTCTCGAGCGCCGAGGTCGAGGACGTCCTCTTCCTGCACCCCTCGGTCGCCGAGGTCGCCGTGATCGGCATCCCGAGCGAGAAGTGGGGCGAGACCATCCTCGCCCTCGTCGTCCTCGCCCCCGGGACCGAGGCGACCCAGGAGGAGCTGATCGCCTGGTCCAAGGAGCGCGCCGCCGGCTACAAGGCGCCGACGGTCGTCGAGTTCCGTGAGTCCCTGGCTCGCACGGCCACCGGGAAGCTGCAGAAGTTCAAGCTCCGCGAGCCCTACTGGGGCGACCGCGATCGCAAGGTCAACTGACCAGGAGCTGGTTGACCTCGGCCATGAGTCGCTCCGTCTCGTCGTCCTCGGCCGGCGGCGGGACGTGGGCGGCGAGGCGACGAGGGTCGTCTTCGGGGAGCGAGGAGATCAGGATGCGGCGGGGGTGGGCGGAGCCTCCGGTGACGAGGTACTTCTGCCCGGGACGTACCCGGCTCGCTTCTGCCTCCAGATCGGCAGCCGCCTCAGCCGTCGCCTCCGCCGGGGCCGAGGGCGTCTCGGTGAGCGCGGTGCGGACGATGCGGCGCGGGTCGTACTGGCGTACGTCCAGGGCTTCCAGCTCTTCGCGCGAGATCCCGATCTCGGTCTCCGCCCGGGCCTTGGAGGCGTCCACGAAGCTCCGGAACGAGCGGATCAGCTCGGCGAGGCGGTGGGTGTAGAGCGGGAGCCGCTGGGGGCCGATCACGAGGCCGGCGAGGATCGCGACGAGGAACAGCTTCTCAAAGCTCAGACCGAACATGGTGGTCCTTTCTGGCCAGTTGCCTGTCGTGGAGGTGGGTGATGAGGACGGCGCCGGCGAACAGGGCCGACATCGGCGCGGCGACGAGGAACATCGACAGTACGTCGGCAGCCGGTGTCACCAGCGCGCTGAACAGGACGATGACGACCACGATGGCGCGCCAGCTGCGCCGCAGGGTGCTCGAGGGGAGCAGGCCGAGCAGGTTGAGCACGACCACGAAGACCGGCAGCACGAACGCGACCCCGATGGCGAGGACCATCTTCATCACGAAGTCGACGTAGTAGCCGGCGTTGAGGATGGTGCTGTCCTCGGTGGAGGAGAAGCCGGCGAGCATCTCGACCATGTGCGGGAAGAGCAGGAAGCCGAACGCGCAGCCGGCGCCGAAGAGCGGGAGCGCCGCCGCGAGGAACCCGAAGGTGTATCTCTTCTCGCGCCGGGTCAGACCCGGGGTGACGTACGCGAAGAGCTCGGCCAGCCAGATCGGGCTGGAGAGGATCACGCCGGTGAAGAGCGCGATCTTGAGCTTGAGGTCGAAGGCACCGGTGACGGTGTCGTAGTTGAGGCTGGCGTCCTGGGACTGCGCGATCTGCTCGATCGGTGAGCGCAGGACCTCCAGGATCTGGTCGGAGAGCCAGAAGCCGACGACCACACCGACGAGGAGCGCCACCGCCGCCCGGATCCCACGCCTGCTCGCCTCGCGCAGGTGGCCGGCGACCGGCATGGTTCCCCGTGCGACGGTGGCCGTGGTCATGACGCCCTGCGGTCAGCCACGGCCTCGACCGTGGCGGCCTGCGGCTCGGCGGCGTCGTGGGTCTCGTCCTTGAGGATGCGTACGGACTGGCCGACGCTCCGGGCCAGGGCCGGCAGCTTCGCCGAGCCGAAGACGAGCAGGATGATGGCGAGGATGACGAGGGCGTGCCAGCCCGTGAGGTTCTGCAACATGGTGTTCTCCTAGGTCGGTTGTCGGGTCAGTTGTCGGGTCAGTTGTCGGGTCAGTTGGACGGCATCTCGGGCGGGGTTCCGCCTTCGCCGCCCTGGGGCGGAGCACCGCCCTCGCCGCCACCGCCGCCGGGAGCGGCACCCATGGTGGCCTCGGTGGTCGTGTCGACGGCGACCGCGAGCGAACCGGTGTAACCGGACTCCGCGTCGCCCTCGAACGTGCCCATCTCCAGCTCGTAGCCGTCGCTGAAGACGTTGTCGGTGTCGAGCGAGACCTGCGCCATGTTGTCCGCCGAGCCGTCGTAGGTGTCGAGCTCGTAGATCGGGGCCAGCATGTCCTCGGGGAACGCCACCTGAGAGGTCGCGATCGCGTTCTCGCCGGTGGTCGCCGAGTCGGCGTCGGGATAGACCTCGAAGTGCATGTGCGTCCAACGGCCGGAGTAGCAGCCGGGGACGATGGTCTTGAAGGTCACCTGACCGTTGGCGTCGGCGACCTGGACCCCGCGGAGGTACGTCTCGTCCTCGACGCCCTCGGAGTACATCGAGTACTGGCCCTGGGCGTCGCACTGCCACAGGTAGACCGCGACGCCTTCGAAGGCGGCGTTGTCGTTGGCCATGTCCGTCACGGTGAAGGTGAACTCGAGCGGCACCCCATCGACGGTCGTGCCGCCGTCCAGGCTGGAGGTGATGTCGCTGCGTACGATCCCGGACTCGGTCAGCACGTTGGTGCCGTTGGTCCCGTCGGCCGGGTAGGGGCCGTTGGTCTCCTGCGGGATCTCACCGTCGGAGGTCGTCGACGTCGTCGACCCCTCCGCGCCGGACCCCGAGGAGGTCGACCCCGAGCTCGACGAGCTCGTGGACCCACAAGCGGCCAGGGCAGCGGCCCCGACGCCGACCCCGACGAGTCCGAGGACCCTGCGCCGGGTCAGCAGCGTCGAGATGTCGAAGCCGGCACCCTGGTCGACCACCTCCTCCTCGGGGCGGGCCAGCAGGCGACCTTCATAGGCAGGGCCTTCAGGGGTGTTCTCGGGTTCGGGTACGCGGCTCATGTCATCTCCTTGACGTTGGGCTTTGCTGCGATGACCCTGACTCTGGCTTGCTGGTTGGTGAGGAGCATCTGACTCGGCTGTGAGGTTGCTTTGAGATTTCGCCGGGGGCGTGCGCGGGGTGACTGAGCGGCTTGGGTGCCTGTCTGGGTGGCGTAGGGCGGGTGGGGCCGAGTGCCTGTTCGGGTTGGGAGATTTGAAAGACCAGGGTGTTTGGGCTGGGTGCCGTTCGGGTGTCTTGCGGGCTTCCAGCAGCGGTCTTGGTTTCGTCGGGATACCTGTCCCTGCCTGGGTTTGGAGAGGTACGTCGGGGTGTTCTCAAACGGGATCGTATTGGTTCTCATAAAAAGCAGAGGATCGTGGGTTCTTGGGATTCGATCATTGCTCAGAAATGCGCTCTGAACTGCCTGAATGTGGTCTGAGTGGGCTATGCATAAGCATGCTTTGAATGGTAGGTTCAATGCATGAAATCAGTCGCTGAAACCGGGTCTTCGCCTGGATTGTTAGCCGGGGTGCGGGCGGCGCGTGTGGCTGAGGATCAGGCGGGCCGTGACACCTTGATCCTGGCTGCGAGGTACGCCGCCGCGAACGTGGTGGAGACCGTTGGCGAGGCAGCGGTGCTGGAGGTCGACACCTACGGGGATCGGGCGGTGATGCTGACCGGGTCGGGGGCGCCGATGGTCTCGGAGGCGGCGGTGATCGAGTTCGCCGCGGTGCTGGGCTACTCGACCTACTCCGGCCGGAAGTACCTCGCCGACGCGGTCGAGCTGGCCTGGCGGCTGCCCCGCACGTGGGCCCGGATCCTCGACGGCACGTTGGCCGGGTGGCGGGCCCGTCGGGTCGCCGAGATCACCCGCCACCTCGATCCGGAGGTCGCGGGCTGGGTCGACACCCAGGTCGCTGCTCATGCCCACAAGATCGGTCCGGCTCAGTTGGAACGGACCGTGAAGGAAGCCGCGGCCCTGTTCGAACCCGACCTGACCGCCGCGATCGCCGAGGAGGCCGTCGACTACCGACGCTGCGACATCGGGACCGATCCTTCGCTGTTCCTACCCTCGGTCGGTGCCGAGCAGGGCCAAGCCGCCGGCGCGACCGCGGAGGTCACCACGACGCTCGATGTGGCCGACGCGCTCGACCTCGAGGCCGCGGTCGCCTCGATCGCACACGGCCTTCTCGACCACGACGCCACCGCCGACCTGTCCCTCGATGCCCGTCGTGCTGCCGCGCTCGGGATCCTGGGCCGCGCCTACACCACCGGGGCCGGTGGCGACCTTCCCGGCAAAGGCCGGGTGGTCGACCTGAAGATCCACACCGACACCCGTGACCTGGCCACCACCGGCCTGATCCGGATCGGCAACACCCGAGGGCTGGCCACCATCGAACAGCTCGACCGCTGGGCCGGAATGCCCGGGGTGGTCGTCAGACCGGTGGTGGTGGTCGACCTGAACGAGGAGATCTCGACCGAGGCCTACACCCCGACCCGGCGACTGAGGGCCCAGGTCGAGCTCATCGACCAGACCTGCGCCTTCCCCGGCTGCAGCGTGAAGGCCGAGAGCTGCGACCTCGACCACCGCGTCCCCTATGCCGAGGGCGGGAAGACCACCACGTCGAACCTGACCTGCCTGTGCCGATGGCACCACCGCGCCAAGACCCACCTCGGCTGGACCTACGAGCGCCTCGCTCCGGGCCGTTACCGATGGCGTTCCCCGAACGGCTACCGGTTCCTCACCGGCCCCGACGGCACCACTGACGTCAGCGGAATCAGCGACGTCGCCCGCGGCGCCGCTGCTTGACCAGCGCGCGGCAGCCCTCGAGGGGCGTACCTCCGGACGTAGCTCTGAAAACCCAGACAGGGACAGGTATCCCGACGAAACCCAGACCGATGCTGGAAGTCTGCAAGACACTCGAACGGCACCCAGCCCAAGCACCCTGTTCTTTGAATCTCCCAACCCGAACAGGCACTTGGCCCCACCCGCCCTACGGCAGCCAGTCAGGCACCCAAGCCGCTCGGTCGCATTCCCGCACGAGCAGCCCGACAGCCCGGCCAGAGCTCAGCCGAGGGCGGGGCGCGGACCGGAGAGGAGCTGCTCGGCCTGCTCCTTGGACAGCTTCGAGGCGTAGCCGCAGTAGGTGCAGTCCATCCGGCGCGACTTGCTGACCGGGAAGAGCGGGATGAAGAAGAGGGTGAACTTGTTGACGACCTCGAACAGGCGATGGGCGGCCTGCTGGCGGCAGTGGGGACAGACCAGCGAGAGCGTGGCCATCAGACGCGTGTAGGCCTTGAGCCCGAAGATGATCATGCCGACGAGTCTTGCACGCGCTCAGCGGCGGTGGACCTCGCGGCCGTCCGCGTACGTGTGGGTGACCTGGGTTCGGGCGAGGACGGTGGTGTCCTCGTCGAGGATGTCGTGGTCGACGACGACCAGATCGGCTGCGTACCCGGTCTCGATCTGGCCGGTGGAGCCTTCGAGGCGGTTCAGGTGGGCGGTGCCGGTGGTGTAGCCGGCGAGGGCCTCGGCGACGGTCAGCGCCTCCTCGGGCAGCAGCGGGGCGGCGTCGGCGGGCTGGTCGGGGGAGCGGCGGTTGACGGCGACGTGCATGCCGAGCAGCGGCGCCGGGTCGGAGACCGGCCAGTCGCTGCCGCACGCGATCCGGGCACCCGTACGCAGCAGCGACCCGAACACATAGTGCTGCTCGCGCGCGGCCGGTGCCAGGAACGGCAGGGTCAGCACCTCCACCGCCTCGTCCCGGCACGCCCACAGCGGCTGGATGTTGGCGGTGACCTCGAGCGCGGCGAAGCGGGCGACATCGGGCCGGGAGACGACCTGGACGTGGGCCAGATGGTGCCGTAGCCCACTGGCCCCGTTGACCGTACGCGCGTGCTCGATCGCGTCCAGGCTGTCGCGGACCGCCCGGTCGCCGAGCGCGTGGATGTGCGCCTGGAACCCATGGGCGTCCAGGGCCGCGACGTAGGCGGCCAGGGCGTCGGCCGGGATGAAGGAGAGCCCGCGGTTGTCGGTGAGGTGACCGTGGGAGTCGAGGTAGGGATCGAGCATGGCGGCGGTGTGGGTCTCGCAGACGCCGTCCTGCATCAGCTTCACGCTGGCGGCGTCCAGCCCCGCCTGTGCGGCGAGAGCGCGGCGCGAGATCAGCTCGGGCAGCTGCTCCAGGCCGCGGTCGCGGTCCCACCACTGGGCGAGGACGACCTTCGCGGTGAGGGCGCCGGAGTCGTTGGCGGCGATGTAGGTCGGCAGCGAGTCCGGCATGCCGAGACCCTCGCCGACCAGCGCGTCCTGCCAGCCCACGATGCCGACGGAGTGGAGATGACGCTGCGCGGTGAGCAGCGCCTCGGTCAGATCGCGGGAGGTCGGCGTCGGCACCAGCGCGCCGACCAACGCCATCGCGCCCTCGTGCAGCGCGCCGGTGGGCCGGCCGGCGGCGTCGCGCTCGATGCGCCCGTCGGTGGGGTCGGGCGTGTGGGCGTCGATGCCGGCGATCTCGAGCGCGCGGCTGTTCACCCAGGCGGAGTGGTGGTCGCGGTTGGGCAGGAAGACCGGCCGGTCGGGAAGGAGCCGGTCGAGGGGCTCGGCGCTCGGCACCCCGCCCGGGAAGGAGTCCATCGACCAGCCACCGCCGGTGATCCAGGCGCGTCCCGGGTCTGCCGCGGCGTAGGACCCGATGGCGTCCAGGTAGCCCTCGAGCGTCGAGAGACCGGTCAGGTCGCACTGATTCATCTCCAGCCCGGCCTGGATCGGGTGCACGTGGGAGTCGTGGAAGGCGGGCAGGACCCACTTGCCGTCGAGCTCCTCGACCACCGTCTCCGGGCCGGCCAGGGTGTCGAGGTCCTCGCCGACGGCCGCGATCCGCCCACCCCGGACCGCGAGCGTCACCTCCGACCAGCACCCCGAGCGCAGCACTCGGCCACCGCGCAGTAGCAGGTCCGCCGGGACGACGGGACCGCCCATCAGTTGACGGCCATCAGTTGACGGCCATGGTGTCGGTGACCGAGGAGCCCGAGCGCTTGAGCACGAGCGCCACCAGGCCGAGGACCAGGAGCGTGAGGACCAGCAGGATCGTGGAGACCGCGGCGATCTCGGGCTTGAGACCGGTGCGGACCGAGGAGAGCACGTAGACGGGCCACGAGGTCGTGCCGGAGACGTTGATGAACGAGGAGATCACCGTGTTGTCGAGGCTCAGCGTGAAGGCCAGCAGCCCACCGGCCAGCACCGCCGGCCCGACCAGCGGGAGCGTGACCTTGAAGAAGGTCGTGACCGGGCGCGCGTAGAGGTCCGCCGAGGCCTCCTCCAACGACGCGTCCAGCCCGACCAGGCGGGCCCTGACGATGTAGGTGACGACCGCGGTCGCGAAGAGCGAGTGCCCGATCACGAGGCGTACGTAGCCGTTGTTGAACGGCAGCAGCGACCAGTCCTGCCCGAGCGTCACGAACCAGGGGAGCAGCGCGATGCCGTCGACGATCTCGGGCGTCACCGAGACCAGCAGCAACAGCAGCGTGAACGGGCCCGCCCAACGGCCCGGGAACCGGGCCATCGCCATCCCGGCCAGGGTGCCGAGCACGGATGCCAGGAGCGCGGCGATCACGGCGGTCTGGAGGGAGACGGCGACGGTGTGACGTACGGTCGGCCGCTCGATGATCGCCGTGAACGGCTCCAGGCTGAAGCCGTCCCAGGCGGTCAGCAGTCGGCCGCCGTTGAAGGAGTAGATGCCGATCACGATGATCGGGGCGAACAGGAAGAGGAAGACCAGCGTGGTCCACGCGCCGAGCGCGAGATTGGTGCCGGAGGGCCTGCTCATGCGATCACCACCTCCTGGGTGTGCGGCCTCGTGTCAGGAGGCGGGACGGTTCCGATGACCAGCTTGCTGCGTCTGTGCAGGAGCCATCCCACGCACCACATCAGGCCGATCGCGATGACGACGATGAGCATGGTGAGCAGGATGAGGACGACCGCCATGGCCGAGCCCAGCGCCCAGTTCTGCGCGGTCAGGAACTGGCTGGCGATCAGAGATCCGACCATCGTGCCCTTCGCGCCGCCGAGGACCGCCGGGGTGACGTAGTCGCCCATCATCGGGATGAAGACCAAGATGATGCCGGCGATGATGCCGGGCCGCGCCAACGGCAGCGTGACCTGGAAGAACGTCCGCAACCGGTCGGCACCGAGGTCCTTGGACGCCTCGCCGAGCGCGCTGTCGACGCGGTCGAAGGCGACGTACATCGGCAGGATCATCAGGGGCAGATAGTTGTAGATCAGCCCCAGCAGCACCGCGCCGCGGGTGTTGAGCAGGTCGTGCGGGTCGCCGACCAGACCGACGTCGGTCAGGAACCCGGCCAGGGCACCCTCCGAGGACAGGATCACCTTCCAGCCGATCGTCCGGATCAGGAACGAGGTCCAGTAGGGCACCATCACCAGAGCGATCAGCAGCCCGCGACGGTTCGCGGGGACCTTCGTCGCCATGAAGTACGCAGCCGGCAACGCGATCAGCAGGCAGGCGACCGTCCCCAGGACGCTCATCCACACCGTCGCCCGGAAGATCGTGAAGAAGGTCGGGCTGAACGCCTCGGTGTAGCGGTCCAGCGACATCACCGCGTTGCTGTGGGTGCCGAACATTCCGGGCTTCTCGCCGAGGCTGAACCAGGCGACCTGCAGGAACGGCACCACGAAGAAGACCGTCAGCCACAGCCACGCCGGTACGGCGAGGACGAAACCCGGAAGGCGCTTGGCCGCTCGGTCACGCACTGGCGGCGGCCTTCAGCTTGTCGTAGACCTCCGTACGCCGGTCCTGAGCCTCGTTGACGGCACCGTTCTTCATCGTGGCGAGCTGCTCGTCGGTGAAGAAGATCATCTCGGGCAGCTCGACCTTGCGCTCGGTGGCCAGCTCCTCGATGCCGAGCGCGCCGGTGTTGTAGCCGATGTAGTCCATCTCCAGGAACGAGTTCTCCGGCTCCAGCACGTAGTCGAGGAACGCGTGCGCGGCCTCCGGGTGGGGGGCGCCGGTCGGGATGCACCAGTTGTCCATCCACAGCTCGGTCGTCGGGCCGGGCAGGACCCACTTCCAGCGGTCGGGCTGCTTGTGCTCGAGGATGCCGAGACGGGAGTCGCCGTTCCAGTTCTGCATCAGCGCGAAGGTGTTCTGCTGCATCGCGCCGGTCGCCGGGTAGGAGTCGAAGCCCGCGATGTGCGGCGCCCACTTCTCGACCGCCTCGGCCTCGTAGGCGTCGTAGTCGGCCATGTCCTCGGTGTTCCAGTCGATGCCGTTGGCCCAGAAGTAGAGGCCCGCGACCCCCTGCGGGTCGTCGAGCAGCGAGGTCCTGCCCGAGGCCTCGTTCTGCATCGCGTCGATGAAGTCATCCCACGTGGTCAGGTCGCGCTTGATCAGGGTGGTGTCGTAGACGAACCCGGTGGTGCCCCAGCACTTGCACACCGAGTACTCGTTCTCCGGGTCCCAGTCCTGGCCGAGGAACTTCGGGTCCACCTTGGCCATGTTGGGGATCAGGTCCTTGTTGAGCGGGACGATGATCTGGTTCTCGATCAGCTGCGGGATGTAGACCCCGGTCGGCACGACGATGTCGTAGCCGCTGGTGCCCTCGGCCGCGACCAGCTTCGAGATCAGCTCCTCGTTGGAGCCGTAGGAGTCGAGCGTCACCTTCGGGCCGGTCTTGGCGAAGGAGTCGATCACCTCGGGGGAGTCGTAGTCGCCCCAGGTGTAGATCGACAGCGACTTCTCCACCGGTCCGCCGGTCGCGCCCGCGCCCGGCTCGACCGCGCTCGACGTCTCGCCGTCACCGGTGCCGCAGGCGCTGAGCGCGACGCCTGCCCCGGCGAGGGCCGCCAGGCTCAGGAAGTGGCGACGCGAGAGCTCCTGACGGATCGCTCGCGCGCCGGCATGGCTGGCCAGGATGCGTACGTTGCCGTTCTTGTTGACAGGCTTGTTCATTGTGGGCTCCTAGCGGACGGGGTGTCGAGGGGGAAGAGACGTACGTCCTCCGCGGCCCAGCTGCAGAGGACCTGGTCGCCGGGGGAGAGGCGGGCGGCGCCGTGGGTGGGGCGGCGGATCAGGAGGCTGGTCTGGTCGAAGCGGAGCCCGAGACGGTCGGATCTTTCGGTGACCTTGACGAGGTACTGGATGACCTCGCCCAGGGGCGAGACCTGGAGGACCTCGCCGGCGACGGTGTTGCGGCCCTCGGTCAGGTGGGTTCCGTTCCTGGCCTCGATCGAGATCAGCTCGGGGCGGACGGCGGCCTGGTGCGGCTCGCCGGGCTTCCCGTCGGGTTTCGCCGGACCCTCGATCATCACGGACGGGGTCTCGACGATGGTGCCGTCGGCGCTGACCTCGCCGTCCAGGAAGTTCTGCTGGCCGACGAAGCCGGCGACGTACGCGCTGGCGGGCTGGTTGTAGACGGTGTCGGCGTCGGCGAGCTGCTCGATCCGCCCGGCACGCATGATCGCGATCCGGTCGCTCATCGCGAGCGCCTCGCCCTGGTCGTGGGTGACGAAGACGAAGGTGATCCCGAGGCGGGACTGGAGCAGCTTGAGCTCGACCTGCATCTCCTCGCGCAGCTGGCGGTCCAGGGCGCCCAGCGGCTCGTCGAGGAGGAGGACCCCGGGGCGGTTGACCAGCGCCCGGGCGAGCGCCACCCGCTGCTGCTGGCCGCCGGAGAGCTGGCCCGGGCCGCGGTCGGCGAAGTCGAGCATCCGCACCATCCGCAGCGCCTCGACGACCCGCTCGCGGACCTCGGCCCGGGGGGTCCTGCGCTGCTGCAGCCCGTAGGCGACGTTCTCCGCGACCGACTTGTGCGGGAAGAGCGCGTACGCCTGGAAGACCGTGTTCACGTCGCGCTGGTAGGGCGCGAGCCTGATCACGTCCTTGCCGCCGATCGTGATGCTGCCGGAGTCGGGCTTCTCGAACCCGGCGATCATGCGTAGCGTCGTGGTCTTGCCGCAGCCGGAAGGCCCGAGCAGCGAGATGAACTCGCCGGCCCGGATCTCCAGATCCAGGCCGTCGACCGCCGTGGCCTGGCCATAGGTCTTGGTCAGGCCGGTGATGGTTACCGAGCCGGAGGGTGGGTCCGGGGTAGCTGTCGTGGTCATCGCTGCTCCAGTCGATTGTTCACTTAGCGCTGCATTCCACCACAGGATCCGGTGAAAAGTACGGAATCGGTTGTAAAAGTACGGTTACGAACTCGATTTCGTGTATGGCGTCGCCGGTGGGTGCGGCCCCGGTCCCGGGATCTAGGGTTGACCCCATGCCGACCCCGCCACCGCTGTCTGTCGTCACCTCGTTGCTCGACGAGTGGTACCCGCCCGCCACCGCCGACGCCTGGGATGCGGTCGGACTGGTCTGGGGCGAGCCCTCCCAGCCGGTCTCGAAGGTGCTTCTCGCTGTCGACCCGACCCTCCCGGTCGCCGAGGAGGCGGCCAAGTGGGGTGCGGACCTGGTCGTGGTCCATCATCCGCTCTTCCTCAAGGGTGTGCACGGGTTCGCCGCGACGACCCCCAAAGGGCGTACGCTCTCGACGCTCGTCTCCGCGGGGTGCGCGCTGCTCACCGCGCACACCAACGCCGACCAGGCGCTCGGCGGTGTCTCGGAGTCGCTGGCGCTCGCGCTCGGACTGAGCTCGCTGCGGCCGCTGGTGCCGGGGGAGTCCCCCGAGGTCGGGACGGGCCGTTCCGGAACCGTCGAGCCGACCACGCTGGGTGCCTTCGCCGAGTCCGTGGTGGCCGCGCTGCCCGCGACCACGGCCGGGATCCGGGTCGCCGGCGACCTCGACCGGCCGGTGTCCTCGGTGGCGCTGTGCGGCGGGGCGGGTGACTTCCTGCTCGACCAGGTGGCTGCGTACGACGTCTATGTGACCAGCGATCTGCGCCACCATCCGGCCTCGGAGTTCCTCGAGCGGGGCGGTGCGCTGATCGACATCCCGCACTGGGCGGCGGAGTGGACCTGGCTGCCTGTGCTGGCGAGGCGACTTCGAGAGGCATTCGGAGATACGGTGGAGACCCGGGTCTCGGGGATCGTCACCGACCCGTGGACGCTGCGTCTGTAAGAAATTCGTTTGTGAACAGCTGAGGAGAATCCGCTGAAAGCCGACCCGTTCGCCCAGGTGAAGCTGCTCGACGTCTGCGAGCTGGACTCGCGAGCGCTCCAGCTCCGCCACCGCCGTGCGCATCTGCCGCAGGCCGCCGTCGTGGCGGAGCTGCAGGCTTCGAAGAAGACCACCGACGATGCCGTACGCGACGCCCGGGTCACGCGCGACGACCTCGAGCGAGTGCAGAAGAAGGCCGACGCCGACGTCGAGGCGGTCAAGACCCGCCGCCGGCGCGACCAGGAGCGGATGGACTCCGGGGCGATCAGCAGCGCCAAGGACCTCGAGCGCATGCAGCACGAGCTGGCCACCCTCGACCGCCGGATCTCGGTGCTCGAGGACGAGGAGCTCGAGGTCATGGAGCAGCTCGAGGAGGCTCAGGCGAGCGTGACCCGGCTCGAGGCCGAGCTCGCCGAGATCAGCGAGAAGCTCGCGGTCGCGGTCGACTCCGTCGACGTCGAGACCTCGAAGATCGACGGTGAGCTCGCCGGGGTCGCCGAGGAGCGTACGCCGGCGCTCGAGGGCATCCCCGACGACCTGCTCGCCCTCTACACGCGACTGAGCGACAAGATGGGTGTCGGTGCCGCCGAGCTGCGTGCCCGCCGCTGTGGCGGTTGCAACCTGCAGCTCGACCCCGCCGAGATCTCCCGCATCCGCGGCCTCGCCGCCGACGAGGTCGTGCGCTGCGAGGAGTGCGCCCGCATCCTGGTCCGCACCGCCGAGTCGGGGCTATGAGCGAGCGCCAGCGAGCGAGCATCGAAGTCATCACGCTGCCGCATCCGTACTATGGCGCTTGCGCTACGGAGGCGGCAGCGTGAGCGAGAAGACCGCGCGTGGGTGGGGGGCCGGCGCGGCGGCGACGACCCTGGTCCTCGTACGCCACGGGGTCACCAAGCACACCGCCGCCAAGGCGTTCTCCGGGGGCCTCGGCGGCGACAACCCGCCGCTGACCCAGGAGGGCCGCGAGCAGGTGATGCTCACCGCGGAGTGGCTCAAGCCGCTCGCGTCGTCGGTCTCGACCGTCGTGACCTCGCCCGTCCTGCGCACCGTCGAGACCGGCGAGCTCGTCGCCGGTGCGCTCGGTGCCCGGCTGGTCGAGGAGCCTGGGTTCGCGGAGATCGAGTTCGGGGAGTGGGAGGGGCTCACCTTCGGTGAGGTCGCCCAACGGTTCCCCGACGAGATGAAGTCGTGGATGGGTGCCACCGAGGTAGCGCCTCCGGGCGGCGAGTCCTTCGACGCCGCCCAGGTCCGCGTGCTCGACGGTCTCTCGCGGGTGCTCGAGGCCCACGCCGGCGAGACCGTCGTGGTCACCTCGCACGTGTCGCCGATCAAGCTGATCGTCGCTCACGCCCTGGGCGCCCCGATCGGCGGAGTCTTCAGCATGGAGCTCTCGCCCGCCTCCGTCACGGTCATCTCCTTCTTCGCCGACGACCGCGCCTCCATGCGCCTCTTCAACGGCCTCCCCGTCTCCCGCGACCCCTTCGCCGCCGGTCTCTTCTGACCTGGTCGGGTCGCGGATCAACGCGCGATAGCGACTGTGTTGGTCTCGACACGCTCGCTGGCGCTCGCGGCTCGACCGACGGGTGGCCCGCTCGCGCTCGCGGCTCGACCGACGGGTGGCCTGCTGGTGTTCGCGCTCGACTGACGGGTGGCCCGCTGGTCGAGCCGCCGGAGCCGCTAGGCGGAGGCGTGTCGAGACCAACACGGTCGCCTATGGCGCTCGTTTGCCACGTCTGCGAGATAGGTCGTGAAGCCGTTCGAAGTCACCGGCGATCAGGGCCTCGCGCTTGGCCCGGCTCCATCCTTGGATCTGTTTCTCGCGTCGATAGGCGTCGTCGATCGTCTGGTGTTCCTCGGCGTATGCCAACGTGACCGGCAGTCGTCGGACCGTGAACTCTGCGCCGAGGCCGGCGTTGTGCTCGGCGATGCGTCTCTCCAGGTCGTAGGTGCTTCCGACGTAGAGCATGTGATCGCGGCAGCGGAGGATGTACATGTAGGGCATGGCCCGATTCTGGGCGCGACCACCGACAGTGTCGCCGACGGCGACTGTGTTGGTCTCGACACGCCTACGCCTAGCGGCTCCGGCGGCTCGACCGACGAGGTGGACGATCGACCGACGAGGCCGGTGAGCTGGGGTCAGATCTCGGTGACGATTACGTCCAGCTGGGTGCCGGTCTTCGTGGGCGCGCTCTCCTCGACGGTCCAGCCGAGGTCGCGGAAGGCGTCGGCGAGCTTGGCGGGGGTGCGGGGGTTGGCGCCGGACTCGAGGAGGGCTCGGACGAGGCGGCCCTTGGTGGCCTTGTTGAAGTGGCTGACCACCTTGCGCTGGCCGTTGTGCTCGTGGAGGACGCGGACGGTGGCGGTGCGGGCGGCGACCTCCTCGGGGCGCCAGAAGGCTGCGTACGTCCCGGACCGGAGGTCCACGAGCAGGCCGTCGCCGAGGGCCTCGGTGATGCCGGCGCCGAGGTGGGCGCGCCAGTGGGACTGGACGCCGCCGATGCCGGGGAGGGTGGTGTCGCCCGAGAGACGGTACGCGGGGATGCGGTCGGCGAGGCCGACGAGGCCGAACACGGAGCTGGTCACCATGACCCGGCTGGTGGCGCGGCGCTTGGCGGCCGGCGACAGCGTGGCGGGGGAGAGGGCGTCGTAGAGGACGCCGGTGTAGATCCGGTCGGCGCGCGCGGTGGGGGCATCGTTCAGTCCGGCGTTCAAGGTGACGAGCTCGGGCTGGGTCTTCGGGATGCCGAGGATGTCGACGGCCTCGTCGGGGCGCGTGGCGCAGAGCTCGACGAGTGCGTCGATGACTTTGGCGCGGGCCGGGTTGAGCACCGGGAGGCGGAGGTCGTCGAGCGCGAGCGGGTTGCCGCGTACGGCCGCGGTCTTGCCCTCCGAGGGCGGCAGCAGGATCAGCACGGGACTATCGTGCCGCCCGGGACCAGGATGGCCGAATCGAGGATTGGGTATCTTCCAAAGTGCCTGTGACCTGGGGGAACGCGTGAGCCTACATTCCAGGGATGATCGTTCTGGCTGCCGAACCGACGTCCTCCACAGGCGTTTCCGGCATCCTGGTCGTGATCATCGTCCTCGGCGTGATCTGGCTGATGCAGGACCTCTCGAAGAAGTCCAGGGCGCGGTCGGAACGCCTCCGGGCGAAGCGGTCGTTGACCGCCACGCAGCGCAAGCTACTGAGGAAGATCGACAGGGCGGCGAAGTCCGGTAACGGGTCCACGAAGGAACTGAACGGCCAGTTCGGCGCGTTCAAGGGAAACCCGAAGGCGTTCAGCAAGGAGGCGGCGGCGCTTCACAAGGCGTACAAGGCGTCGAAGACCTCGAAGAAGAAATAGCCATTAGCATTCCCGCCATGGGCTCCGCACGCATCATCCGGGTCGCCAGCGCCGATGACGGTGTCGCCGCCACCACGCTCCGCGACGGGATCGCCGCGCTCCAGGCCGAGCTGGGTGTGACCGCCGAGTTCCCGCCGGAGGTGGAGGAGGCGGCGGCCGCCGCCGCGGCCGACCCCAGGCTCCCGGAGCTGGACCGCACCGACCTGCCGTTCGTCACGATCGACCCCGAGACGTCGATGGACCTCGACCAGGCGCTCCACCTGGAGCGCGACGGCGACGGCTACGTGGTGCACTACGCGATCGCCGACGTGGCCGCCTTCGTGGCGCCCGGCGACCCGGTCGACATCGAGGCCAACAAGCGCGGCGAGTCGCTCTACGCCGCCGACGCGAAGATCCCGCTCCACCCCAAGGTGCTCTCCGAGGGCGCCGCCTCGCTGCTCCCGGACCAGGTACGTCCCGCCCTGCTGTGGACCCACAAGCTCGACGCGACCGGCGAGGGCACCGACACCGTCGTCGAGCGGGCGCTGGTCAGGTCGCGGGCCAAGCTCTCCTACGACGGCGTGCAGCGCATGTTCGACGGCGACGGGTTCGGCGACGCCGACTACGCCGACTCCCTCGAGCTGCTCGAGGAGATCGGCGAGAAGCGGATCGCCCTGGAGGCGGCCCGTGGCGGGGTCAACCTGCCGCTGCGCGACCAGGAGATCTCGGTCGAGGGCGATCGGTGGTCCCTGGAGTACCGCGACCTGCTGCCCGTGGAGGACTGGAACGCCCAGATCTCGCTGCTCACCGGCTTCGCCGCCGCGGACCTGATGGTCTACGCCCGGGTCGGGCTGCTGCGGACCCTGCCCGAGCCCGACCCCCGAGACGTCCAGCGGCTGCACCGCACGGCTCGCGCGCTCGGCCTGGAGTGGCCCGCGGAGATGCGCTACCCCGACTTCATCCGCTCCCTGGACGGCCGGAACGGCAAGCACGCCGCGATGGCGATCGCGTGCACCCGGCTGCTGCGCGGGAGCGGGTACGCCTCCTTCAACGGCGAGCTCCCCGAGCTGACCGAGCACTCGGCGCTGGCCAACGAGTACATGCACGTGACGGCGCCGCTGCGCCGGCTGATCGACCGCTACGCCGGCGAGGTCTGCCTGGCGCTCTGTGCCGACCAGCCGGTCCCCGACTGGGTGACCAGCGCATTCACCACCCTTCCGGAGACCATGCGCGCCTCCTCGCGCACCAGCGGTGCCTACGAGCGCGGCGTCGTCGACCTGGTCGAGGCCGGGTTGCTGTCCCAGCGGGTCGGGGAGAGGTTCGCCGCGGTGGTCGTCGAGGTCGACGACGAGGACAAGCAGAAGGGCTCGATCACCGTCGAGGAGCCCGCCATCGAGGCCCGGGTCACCGGCACGACGGCCCTCCCGCTCGGCGAGGAGGTCGAGGTGCGGCTCGAGACAGCCGACGTCGTCGCCCGGAAGGTCAGCTTCACCATCGACTGACCTCCCGGACGTACCTCGGTCAGGAGATCAGCTCGTCGAGGCGGTTGTAGACCTCGGCGGAGCCCTCGATCACCCGGCTGTGCTCACCCTCGATGGAGACGGGTACGTCACCCTGCACAGTGATCCGCCGCACCTCGCGCGGCAGCTCGTCGAAGTCGGCCACGGCATAGTGCTGGGTGGCGCGGTTGTCCCAGATCGCGACGTCGCCCCGCTGCCAGTGCCAGCGGACGGTGTTCTCCAGGGCGGTGACCCGGTCCTGGAGCAGGTTGAAGAGGATCGCGCTCTCCTTCTGGTTCAGGCCGGTGAAGTGCTTGACGAAGTGGCCCAGGACGAGCGCGCGCTCGCCGGTCTCGGGGTGGATCCGGACCGCCGGGTGCTCGGTCCGGTAGATCGTCGAGACGAACTCCTCGCGCTTGCGGGCGGCGACATCGTCGGTGGAATCGGCCTGGTCGGGGCGTACGTAGTCGTAGTCGTTGGAGTGGACCGCCCACAGGTTGTCGACCAGCGCCTTGAGCTGGGGGTGGAGCCGCTCGTAGGCGGTGACGGTGTTGGCCCACACGGTGTTGCCGCCGTACTCGGGGATCTCCGCACCGCGCAGGATCGAGAACGCCGGCGGCCGGTCGACGAAGGTGACGTCGGTGTGCCAGGAGTTGGCGGCCATGCCGCGGTTGGCCTTGAGGGTCAGGACGCGGGCGCTGCCGGTGTTCACGGTCGGGTGGGCGGTCGTCAGCGGCCCCAGGCGCTCGCCGAACGCGATCTGCGTGCGGTCGTCGAGGTGGTCCTGGCCGCGAAAGAAGACGACCTTGTTCTCCAGGACGGCGGACCGGATCTCGGCGATCGTCTCGGCGGGGAGGTCGCCGGAGAGGGTCACGCCGTCGATGCGGGCGCCGATCCGGCCACCTACCTTGTGGACGGTCAGCTCGTTGACGGGGGATGCGTCGGTGATGGTCATTCGTGGTCTCCTCTGACGGCGTCGGCTTGATCTGAATAAAGTCTAGTGAAATACATGACTTAAGACCACGGGTGTCTCACGAGACCTTTGAGCACTCCGACCGATGATCCGGATGGGAGGCGGTCGATATCGTGCGCTCATGACGCACGCCACCCCTGAGACCGTGTTCACCTATGGCTCCCCGCAGCTCAAGTTCGGCACCGGCGCATCGGCCGAGATCGGCTACGACCTCGCCTCGCTGGGCGCCCGCCGCGCCCTGGTGGTGACCGATCCCGGTATCTCCGCGACCGGACTGCCGCAGCGGGTTGCCGAGCAGATGAAGGCGTACGACGTCACGGCGGTCGTCTTCGACGGCGTCCATGTCGAGCCGACCGACGAGAGCATGCTGGCCGCGGTCGAGTTCGCCCGCGAGAACGGGCCGTTCGACGCCGTCGTGGCCGTCGGGGGAGGGTCGAGCATCGACACCGCCAAGGCGGTCAACCTGCTGACCACCAACGACGGTTCGCTGGAGGACTATCTGAACGCGCCGGTGGGCCGTGGGCTCGCGCCCGCCAAGCCGCTGCTGCCGCTGGTCGCGGTGCCGACCACGACCGGGACCGGTGCGGAGTCGACGACCGTGTGCGTGCTCGACGTGCTGTCGCTGAAGGTGAAGACCGGTATCTCGCACGCGCGCCTGCGGCCCACGCTGGCCGTCGTCGACCCGGACCTGATGATGACCCAGCCCGCCGGGGTGACCGCCGCGTCCGGGATGGACATCCTGTGCCACGCGCTGGAGAGCTACACGGCCCGCCCCTACACCTCCTACGACCGCAAGGAGCCTTCGCAGCGCGTCCCTTACTGCGGCGCGAACCCGATCTCCGACATGTGGTCGGAGAAGGGGCTCTCGCTGCTGGCCGGCTCGTTCCGGCAGGCCGTCGCGCACGGCGACGACACCGTCGCGCGCGGTGACATGGCGTTCGCGGCGACCTTCGCCGGCCTGGGCTTCGGCAACGCCGGCGTACACATCCCGCACGCGTGCGCCTACCCGATCGCCGGGCGGGTGCGGGACTTCCACCCAGCGGACTACCCCGGGGACGAGGCGATGGTGCCGCACGGGATGGCGGTCTCGCTGACCGCTCCGGAGGCCTTCCGCTACACCTTCGACGCCTCGCCCGAGCGCCACCTCCGGGCCGCCCGGCTGCTGGCGCCCGGTGTCGACGAGTCGAGGACGGACCCGCGGGACCTGCTCCCCACGGTGCTCGCCGACCTGATGCGCGACATCGGCATCCCGGCGGGCATCGGCTCGGTCGGCTATGTCGCTGCCGACATCCCCGACCTGGTCGAGGGGGCGCTCAAGCAGCAGCGGCTGCTCGCCACCGCGCCGAAGCAGCCGTCGGCGGAGGATCTGACCGGGATCTTCGAGAGGTCCATCACGCTCTGGTGAGGAATGCCCGGCGGGACGACGACGTTCGGTTGGTTGTCTTCTTCAACCAAGCTCTCCGGAGGTTCACTCGGTGACGTCAGTCCCGCCGCGGCTCTTGCTCGCCCTCGCCCTGCTCTCGGCATCCGCGCCGCTGGCGATCGACTTCTACCTACCCTCCTTCCCGCAGATCGGCACCGACCTCGGCGCCGCGGCGAGCAACGTGCAGCTGACCCTGACCGCCTTCCTGATCGGGCTCGCGCTCGGGCAGATCGCGTGGGGGCCGATCTCCGACCGCTTCGGGCGGCTCAAGCCGCTGCTGATCGGTTCGGTCGTGGCCGCGGCGGCAGGTGTGCTGGCCGCGCTGGCACCCACGGTCGAGCTGCTGATCGCGGCCCGCTTCATCCAGGCGCTCGCCGCCGCCGCGGGGATCGTGATGGCGCGGGCGATCGTGGCCGACGTACTCCACGGCTTCGCGGCCGCTCGGGCGATGTCGATCATGATGTCGATCAGCGGGATCGCGCCGATCCTGGCCCCGGTGATCGGCGGCGCGATCGCCGGGTTCGTGCCGTGGCGCGGGGTGCTCGGCATCGTCGCCGCGATCGCCGTCCTACAGGTCGTCGTCGTGCTCCTGGTCATCCGGGAGTCGCTCCCGGCCGAGCGGCGCAGCCGCCGGGTCGAGTACGCCGACCTCGGCCGTCTCCTCGCCAAGCCAGCCTTCCTCGGCTACACGCTGACGCAGTCGCTCACGTTCGCCACCCTGATGACGTACGTCTCCTCCTCGTCGTTCCTCTACCAGTCGGTGATCGGCACGTCGGCGGCCGTGTACGGCATCGGCTTCGCCGTCAACGCCGCCTTCCTCACCGTCGCCGGGCTGGTCTCGGCGCGGCTGGCCAAGCGGCAGGTGCACCCGGCACGGATCATCCGGTCGGCGCAGCCGGTGCTCGCCCTCGGTGCGCTGTTCGTGCTGGTCGTGGCGGTGCTACCGGTCCCGAAGGTTCTCATCCTGCTGCCGATCCTGGTCGTCACCACCTGCGTCGGGCTGATCATGGGCAACACCGGTGCGCTCGCCATCGAGCAGGCGCGGCCTTCTGTCGGCGCCGGATCGGCGCTGATGGGCGGGATCATGTTCCTCGGCGGTGGCCTCGCCTCGCCGCTCGGCGCCGTCGCGGGCGAGCACACCGCGGTGCCGCTGGCGATCACCATGGTCGTCACCTCGCTCCTCGGCGCCATCGCCTTCTCCCTCGCCCGGCGCTCGGTCGCGCGCAACCCGGAGTCCGAGGCGGCCTTCGCGACCGCCGCCTAGCAACCCCGCCGAGGCGTCACTCAGGTCGGCCGAACAGGCACGCCCGTGCCCACTCGGCCGACCTACCTGACGCCTCGGCCGACGCGGGTGACGCCTCGGCGCTGGCTAGGCTTCGCTGAATGAAGCTCCGTGTCCATCAGCAGCGTGCGCTCTCCGCACTGAGCGCAGCGTGGGGTGCGGGGCGTTCTCGGGCGTGGGTGGTGCTGCCGCCGGGGGCGGGGAAGACGCTGGTCGGGCTGGAGACGGCACGCGATGCGATCGCGGACGGCGCGAAGGTCGTCGTACTCAGCCCCAACACGGCCATCCAGGGACAGTGGCTTCGCCAGGCTTCGTCGCTGGGGTTCGATGCGTCCTCGTCGCGGGATCTCGACGCGCCGTTGACGTCGCTGACCTATCAGTCGGTCGCGGTCTTCGGCGATCCCGACGACGAGGCGGAGACCGGCGAGAGCCATCTGGCCAGGCTGCACGACAACGGCCGGGCGCTGGTCGCCGCGCTGCGAAGCGCCGGACCGCTGCTGCTCGTGCTGGACGAGTGCCACCACCTGCTCGAGGTCTGGGGCGAGCTGCTCGGCGAGATCCTCCTGCTGCTGCCGGACGCGAGGGTGCTGGGCCTGACCGCGACTCCACCCGAGGCGTTGACCAAGGAGGAGTCCGCGCTGGTCGGGCTGCTGTTCGGTGAGGTCGTCTTCTCGACCTCGATCCCGGCCGTGGTGCGCGAGGGCGACCTGGCGCCGTTCGCGGACCTGGTCTGGCTGACCGCGCCGACGCCGGGCGAGCGGGAGTGGCTGCGGGGGAGCGCGGAGCGGTTCGAGGAGCTGCTGACCGCGCTGACCTCCGCCGACCTGGGCAGCGTGCCGTTCCTGACCTGGCTGGACCGGCGCTTCGTGTCCCGGCCGGCGGGGGCTCCGTCCTGGGCCGAGCTCGCGAAGGCGATGCCCGATGTGGCCACGGCGGCGCTGCGGGCCCACCATCGCGGGTTGCTCGCCCTGCCCGAGGGGGCGACCCTGACCGAGGCGCACCGTCGCGATCCGTCCGCCGAGGACTGGGTGGCGCTGATCGGCGACTGGGTGCGCGGTCACCTGACTACGTCCGAGGCAGAGGCCGACCATGAGGCCCTCGCCGCGATCAGGCAGGCGCTGCCGGCCGTCGGCTACTCGCTGACCCGGCGCGGCATCCGGGCCGGCCGCTCGCCGGTCGACCGGGTGCTGGCACGCTCCGAGGCCAAGACCACGGCGACCGCCGCCATCGTCGACCACGAGCGCCTCGCGCACGGCGACTCGCTGCGGCTGCTCGTCCTCACCGACCACGAGCGGGCCTCGGCCACGCTGCCGGTGGACCTGCGCGGCGTGATCGCCGAGCAGTCCGGCTCCGCACGGGCGGTGCTCGCCACTCTCTGCGGGGAGCACGACGACGTCCTGCTGGTCACCGGCGCCACCGTCGCCGGGCCGCCGGCGACCCTGGCCGCGCTGTTGGCGCACATCACCGAGACCGACCCTGTTCTGGCCGAGGGCCTGGCGGTCGAGAAGGAGGAGGCGTACGCCACCCTCGTGGGGCGCTGGGGAAGCCGGCAGTGGGTCGGGCACGTGACCCGGTTCTTCGAGGCCGGCGGGTGCCGGATCCTGGTCGGGACGCGCGGCCTGCTCGGGGAGGGCTGGGACGCCCGGTCGGTGACCGGGATCGTCGACCTCACCGCGGCCACGACCACGACGGCGGTCGTGCAGCTGCGTGGCCGGTCGCTGCGTACGGATCCGGGGCGGCCCGACAAGGTCGCGGTCAACTGGACGGTCGTCTGCGTCGAGGAGGAGCACCCGCGCGGCGACAACGACTGGAAGCGCCTGGTCCGCAAGCACACCGGCTTCTTCGGTGCCGACGAGGACGGCTCCGTCGTCGACGGCGTCGGCCACATCGACGAGACCTTCTCCCCGTACGCCGCCCCGCCGGAGTCCGACTTCGACACGGTCAACGCCCGCATGGTCGCCCGTTCGGAGGACCGCACGGCGATCCGGGAGCGGTGGCGGATCGGGGAGCCGTACGCCGACGTCGCCGGCCGCACGGTCAGGATCCGGCTCCGCCGGGCGGGTGTGCTGCGCATGCCGTCGGGGGCCGTGCTCGCTCCCCGGCCACCTGCGTTCCGGCTGCTGGAGGGCCGGGTGTCGGAGTGGCAACTCCCGGCCAAGGCCGTCCTCGCGCCAGCGGCGCTGCTCAGCGTCGGGCTGGTCCTGGCGCTCGCCTTCGGTGCCGCCGGCGGGCTGATAGGGGCGGTCGGTGGTGTGGTTGGTGGGTTGTGGGCGCTGTGGGCCGCGTACGTCTATCGGGACGGCACCAGGATCGGCTCCCAGCTGCGCCGGTGCCCGACGGTCGGGGCGGTCGGGGCGGCGGTCGCCGACGCGCTGAACACGACCGGACAGACCTCGGTCGGCGCTGCCGGGCTCGAGATCGCGGTGGACACCGACGGCAGCTATCGGCTGCATCTGGCCGGGGTCCCCGAGGAGGAGTCGGCGCTCTTCGCCGCCTCGCTCGAGGAGGCGCTGGCGCCGATCGCCGCGCCCCGCTACCTGGTCTCGCGTCCGGTCGTCGGTGACCTGGACCTGCCCTCGACGCTACGGCTCGGGGTGTCGGGAAGGCACGCCGCGCAGGCCGAGGCCTGGCACGCGGTCCCCGCCGCCCTCGGCCGTCGCGCCGCCGACGCGAAGGCGTTCCACGCCGCCTGGCGGCACTGGGTCGGCGGCTCCGGCCTGCTCTACACCGGCTCACCCGAGGGCGCCGGCGTCCTGACCGCCCAGCGCGGCGCCGACCCCTTCGACGTCACCGCCGTCATCCGCCGCCACTGGTCCTGAAGCCGAGACGTCAGTTACGTCGGCCGAGACGTCAGTTCTGGCGATCCAGTTGTCAGTTGTGGCGAGCTGTCCGAGGGTTGAACGCATGGACCCCGACACCCGTCACCTGCACGCGTCCTCCTTCGGCACGGCCGCGACGGCGTACGCAGCCCACCGCCCCGACTACGCCCACGACGCCGTCCGATGGGCTCTCCACCCGGCCCCCGGGACGCGGGTCCTCGACCTCGGTGCCGGTACGGGCAAGCTGACCGCGACCCTGGCGGCGATGGGCGCCGCCGTCACGGCCGTCGAACCCGATCCGGAGATGCTCGGCGAGCTGCGGCGGGGACTCCCGGAGATCGCGGCGCTGCGGGGGAGTGCCGAGTCCATTCCCCTCCCGGACGCGTCGGTCGACGCGGTCGTGGCCGGCAACGCGATGCACTGGTTCGACATGGCGGTCGCCGGACCCGAGATCGCCAGGGTGCTGGTGCCCGGCGGCGTGCTCGCCGGTCTGTGGAACACGTTGGACGACGACGTGGACTGGGTGGCCGAGCTGGCCCGGGTCAGCGGCCCCGCCGCGATCGGGCCCCGGGACACACCCGCGAGCTGGCGTACCGAGACCGCGGCCCTGCATCTGCCGACGACGACCGCCCCGGCCCGGTTCGGCTCCCCGGAGCAGCGCGGGTTCCCGCACGGCCAGCGCCGCACGGCCGACTCGCTCGTGGCGACGCTCGGCACCAGGGCCGGGATGCTGGTCATGCCCGAGGCCGAGCGGACGTCCGCCCTTGCCGACATCCGGAGCTTCCTCGCCACCAGAGCAGAGACGGCGGGCGAGTTCACCCTTCCGATGGTGACCTGCGTGCTCCGCGTCCGACGACTCTGAGTGCCCGTTCCCTGACATCGCCGCGTTCTGGCCCCCGGGACGACAGGTTTCTGTCAGATCGTGGACACCGGTGCCAGAATCCGGACTGATCTCAGACGGAGCCGATCGGTTGGCTTGTCACGACAACCCACCCACTGAAGGGAAACATCGTGACCTCCACCATCACCCGCCGCATGGTCGGCGCCGTCGTGGCCACCGGCCTCGCCGCCACCGGCACATTCGCCATGTCCGGCATCGCCAACGCCGAGGTTGGCACCGGCCTCACCGCCGCCGCCTCCTCGGTCTCCGCCCAGGCGACCCAGAACTTCGGCCTCACCGCGACCGAGGCCAAGGTCATCCAGGGGAAGGTGCTGAAGAAGTACGGCTACACGAGCGCGAAGTACCCGGGCACGATCGACGGCAAGCTCGGCACCAACAGCTGGAAGGCCTTCCAGGTGTACCTGAAGAAGGACTACGGCTACGCCGGCGCGATCGACGGCGACCCGGGCGAGAACACCATCAAGGCGCTGCAGCGCCTGCTGAGGCACAAGGTCGGCGCGAAGCTCACCATCGACGGTGACGCCGGGCCGAAGACGCAGGCCGCGTTCAAGAAGTACGCGACGCGGCTCACCAAGCCCTGATCACGTACGCCTCGTGACACCCGGCCGCCGGCGAGATGCCGCGGCCGGGTCTCACATTTCCGCGGTGGGCGTCCAGGTGGGGAACTTGGCGGTGCGGCCGTCTCCGGAGGAGCGCCCGGTGAGGCGGCGGTGGATCCACGGGCCGACGAACTCGCGGTAGTAGGCCAGTCCCTTCTTGCCCGCCGCGGCCTCGAAGTCCAGGTCCCACCAGCCGTCGGGGACCTCGACGCCGAGCGAGTCCAGGACGCGGGCGGCGACGCGGTGGTGGCCGCGGGCGTTCATGTGGAGCCTGTCCTCGGACCAGAAACGACCCTCCATGAGGGTGGTGTCGGGCCAGTTGTAGGCGCGCACGATGTCGTCGCGGTCGGCGACGCGCTGCTCGACCAGGTCGCAGAGCTCGTCGCCGCGACGCTGGAAGACCTTGCCGAGCGGCAGCCGGGCCGACGGGTTGGCGCCGGAGAGCAGGATCAGCGTGATCCCGTTGGCGTCGCAGGCCTCGAGCACCGGCTGAAGGAGGTCGGCGATCGCGTTCGCGTCGGCCTTCGGGCGGAGCATGTCGTTGCCGCCGCCGTTGAAGGAGAGGTGGGTCGGCTTCAGCGCCAGCGCGGCAGGGAGCTGCTCCTCCACGATCGGGCGGATCAGGCGCCCGCGGATGGCGAGGTTGGCGTACTCGACCCGAGTGCCCGAGGCCGCCCAGCCCTGGGCGACCAGATCGGCCCAGCCGCGTACGTGACCGGTAGCGGTCTCGTCGCCGACTCCTTCCGTGAACGAGTCACCGATCGCGACGTAGCGCACTGCCTCCACGAGTCCTCCAACCCAGTCAACCGCTGCCAGATCCATTGCCAGCCTCTGGATTCTAGTCCGCCCGGGGTCTGACCGTGACATCCGTCCCTGGGCTGACGTCGCAGTCGCCTCGGCTCCTCTACGGTGGGCTGCGTGGAGGAGTTGGTGCGGCCCTGGCGGCTCGGCCCGCGGGGGCGACGGTGGTTCGACGTCCTGCTCGCCGGCACCCTGTTCCTGATCATCCCGTTCTATGCCATCCAGGCTCTGCTCAGCGGCGGCGCGGCCAAGGACGTCTCCAGCACCAACCACGTCGCCGATCTGGTGCTCGTGGTGATCCAGCTGGTGCCGCTGCTGTGGCGCCGCCGGCACCCGGTGATCGTCTACGCCATCGTGGCCGGAGCCTGCGGCCTGCAGGTGCTCCTCCTCGACTATCCGCTCGTCTCCCAGGTCTCGTTCCCGATCGCCGTCTACTCGGTGGCGCGCTACGCCCGGCCGCGCTGGGGTCTGGCCGCGCTCGCGGTGGGCCTCTTCGGCTCCTTCCTCGGCGCCTACGACTGGCTCGGCGCCGTCGATGCCGCCTCCAGCGGCACGGGCCAGGACGAGATCAACTGGAGCACGTACGTCCCGGTCGTGCTCTCGCTGGCCACCTTCCCGGTGGCCGCCTGGGCGCTCGGCGCGCTGGCCCGCACGAGGACGGCGTACGTCGACTCCCTGATCCAGCGCAACGAGCAGCTGCGCCGCGAGGCCGAGCAGCGCGCCGAGCTCGGCGCGACCCAGGAGCGGGCGCGGATCGCGCGCGAGATGCACGACGTGGTCGCCCACGGGCTGAGCGTGATCGTGGTCCAGGCCGACGGCGCGCGCTATGCCGCCGAGCAGGATCCGGCCCTCGCCCCGAAGGCACTGGAGACCGTCGCGCAGACCGCCCGGGAGGCGCTGGCCGAGATGCGGCAGCTGCTCGGCCTGCTGCGCGACGGGGACGCGCTGACCCGTCCGCAGCCCCGGCTGGGCGACATCGCGACCCTCGTCGAGGAGACCCGGGCCGGCGGCATGGAGCTGGCCGCGCACCTTCCCGAGCCGGGCCTCGCTGTGCCGGAGGGCGTCGCGCTGACCGCCTTCCGGGTGGTGCAGGAGTCGCTCAGCAACGTACGCAAGCACGCCGGTCCGGGTGCCGCGGCCAGGGTCACCGTGACGGCCGAGGACGGCAGTCTCACGATCGAGGTCACCGACGACGGCCGAGGTGCCGCCGCGAACGCGACCAGCGAGCCGAGTGGGCTCGGGCTGGTCGGCATGCGGGAGCGCATCTCCGCCCACAACGGCACGCTCGAGACCGGCCCGGCATCCGGCGGCGGCTTCCGTGTCTACGCAAGACTCCCGCTATGACGATCCGTGTCTTTCTCGTGGATGACCAGGAGCTGGTGCGAGCCGGCTTTCGGATGCTCATCGACTCCCAGCCCGACCTGAGCGTTATCGGCGAGGCCGGCGACGGCCAGGAGGCGGTCGCCGCGCTGGGCCGTACCGAGGCCGACGTGGTCCTGATGGACGTACGCATGCCGCGCATGGACGGCGTCGAGGCGACCGGTCTGATAGCCGGCCGCGAAGACGCACCGAGGGTGATCGTGCTGACCACCTTCGACCTCGACGAGTACGCCTTCGCCGCGATCCGGGCGGGCGCCGCGGCGTTCCTGCTCAAGGACGCCCGGCCCGAGGACCTGCTCACCGCGATCCGCACCGTGCACGCCGGCGACTCGGTGGTCGCGCCGAGCACCACCCGACGCCTGCTGGAGCACTTCGCCGCCGCCGCACCCGCGACCGCCGGCCCGGCGCTCGAGGGGCGGCTGGAGACGCTGACCGAGCGTGAGCGCGAGGTGCTCACCCTGGTCGGTCGTGGCCTGTCCAACACCGAGATCGCCGAGACCTTCGTGGTCGCCGAGGCGACCGTGAAGACCCACGTCGGCAGACTGCTGGCCAAGACCGGTTCTCGCGACCGCGTCCAGCTGGTGGTGCTGGCCTACGAGACCGGCCTGGTCGGCCGCTGACCCCGTCGGATCAGGTCAGCTGGTCGGCTCCGCGTGGTCGGTGGGCGTGTGGACGATGTCGAAGTAGACGGACTTGTCGTTCTCGTCGGGGAAGACCCGGTAGGTGAACTCGTCCTCGGTCAGGGTGACGATGTCCGAGTCGCGCTCGAACATGACCTCCCCGGCCTCGTCCTTGGCGACGATGTGGCGGGTCTTGCCGTCCTCGGTGACGGTCCAGTCGCCCTGCATCTTCGGGGAGTCGTCGAGGTTGTACATCGTGAACGTGCCGCCCCCGTCGAAGTAGGCCCAGCCGACGAAGGTCGACACGTTCTCGTCCTCGAGAGGTACGTCCTTCCCGTCCTGGTCCACCGCGCCGGTGGTCTCCCACGCGGTCGAGGCGAGGACGTCGGACGGGGTCGCGCTCCGGGTCGACTCAGCGGCCTGCTGGGACGATCCAGCCTGCTCGGAGCCCGAGGTGGCGCCGTCGTCGGTCGCGCCGCAGGCGGCGAGCACGGCCGCGGTGGCGAGGGCAGCGACGGAGGTCGCAAGGAGACGGACGGGGCGAGTGGTGAACGTGGAATTCTTCATGCCTCAACGATCGCCGGATCCTGGCCCACAGCCATCTGGCAACGGGCCACGATCCGATAGCCGATCGGATGATCGGCGATCATCTCGTCAGCTAGATCCCGTTTGGGCGGCGCTGGTTCAGGTACGCCGGGTGAACCGGATTCGTCCGTCCGGGAGCCGCTGATAGGTGACGTCGGGTTCGTGGATGCGGCGGTGGTCGCTGTGGCACAGCAGGACCATGTTGGCGAGGTCGCTTCTGCCGCCTTCGGACCAGGGTTTGAGGTGATGTGCTTCGGTCCAGGCTGCTGGGGCGTCGCAGTCTTCGGCTTGGCAGCCTTGATCGCCGAGTCGGAGTGCTCGGTGTTGGATCGGGTGGGCCAGGCGGGTGGTGCGGCCGAGGTCGAGGATCTCGGAGTCGGTGCCCAGCACGACGGGGACGAGGTCGGCGTTGCAGGCCATGCGGCGGGCTTCGGCGGCGGTGATCTGGTCGCCGTCGAACCCCAACGCTGCGGTACCGAGGTCCTTGTGGAGGTCCTCCAGGTTCATGGTGATGAAGACCGTGGTGGCGTGCCCGCCGTGTCTGGGGAGGAGGTCGACGTCGTAGGTCTCGACCACCCGGGCGAAGGCCTGACCCAGGAGCCGGTCATACGGAGCCTTGTGGCCCTTGTCCTCCGCGGACCACTTCCGGGGCTGGGCCAACGAGTCGAGGATGGTGCGGAGCCTCATCCCGACGGCGCGGGAGACACGGGCGTGGAGGTCGATGGTGCCGTCGCCGTTGTCGCGGGAGGAGAAGAACGTGCGTCGTTGGGCGTGCTCCTCCTCTCGCTGCAGCGCTTTGGCCTCAGCGGCTTCGAATCGTTCGGGGTCGATCTCGGCGAGGATCTTGTTCCCGACGATCCGGAGCTCGTTGGCGGTCAGGCGGGTGGCGTGGTCGACCAGCAGCTTCTCGGCCAGGGCCAGGTCTTCGCTGCTGGCGGCCGGGTCGGTCTGGTCCAACGCTTTGGTGATTACTCGGGCTTTGTCTTGGGACACCACACCCTCGGCGAGGCCAGCGGCGACGAGGTCGTACTTGGCGACCGCGGTGGCGAGTTTCACCTGGGCTCGTCCGATGGTCTTGTCGACCAGGAGTTCGGTTCGCATCCATCCGGAGGCGTCTTTGGCGCCGGTCTCCTCGGCGATGTCGCCGGCGGTGGCTAGGACCCGGAGTTTCAGCGCGGCTTGTTGGGCGTGGATCTTCTCCAACCGGGCCAGTAGGTCCTTCTTCTGGCTGGTGCGCCAGTAGACCGGGTCACTCGTGAGCAGGTCGTGGAGGGAGGATTCGATGGCGGTCAGGGCGGTGTCGATCGGGTTGTCGGGGTTGGTGCCCCAGTGGTCGACGTCGTGTTCGAGACTCATCGTGTGCCCTCCCCTCAGAGGTGTGTCGTGATGGGTCTGATTCTACGCCCTGAATGGATACCTAGCCACCTATAGGTGCAGGTCAGATGCCATTTTCGCGGTGAGTGAACGGCCTCGTCCCTGTGGATGGTAAGTGGCCCGAAGGGCCGCCCCTCCACCCCCACAAGACCCACCAGTCCCGACAAGAATTTTCCGCGCCACACCCGGGCCGCCGCCCCGATAGCCAGCCAAATCTTTTCTCGATCTGGTCCGGAGTCCAGGACCGCCGAAGGCGGCCGGCGAAGCCGGCGCCCGAAGGGCGTCCTTGACGCCGGACCAGATCGAGAACACCCTCCAAGAACGGGTCGGCGGCCCAAGCCCCCATGAAGAAACAGTCGTCAACCGATGTCCTTCATGGGGGCCAGAGGCGCAGAGCGACCGTGTTGGTCTCGACACGCTCGCTAGCGCTCGCGGCTCGACCAGCGAAGCGCACTCAGGAGAGATGATGCACAGGCGCCAAGTTGTAGACCGGCGTCTCGATCCCCTCGAACCGAGCCTTGAGCTGCAGCGCGAGATAGAGCGAGTAGTGGCGAGACTGGTGCAGGTTGCCGCCGTGGAACCATAGTGCGTCCTGCTGAGTCGGCTTCCACATGTTGCGCTGCTCACCTTCCCACGGCCCAGGATCCTTGGTGGTGTCCGAGCCGAGACCCCAGCACTTCCCGACACGGTCGGCGACATCCTGGCTGATCAGGTCGGCGGCCCAGCCGTTCATGGAGCCATAGCCGGTGGCGTACACGACCAGATCCGCCGGCAGCGAGGTCCCGTCCTCGAGGACGACGGAGGACGAGGTCAGATGGGAGACCTGGCCGTGAGCCAGCTTGACGGAGCCGTCGGCGACCAGGTCGGCCGAGCCGACGTCGATGTAGTAGCCCGAGCCGCGGCGCAGGTACTTCATGAACAGCCCGGAGCCGTCGTCGCCCCAGTCGTGCTGGAACCCGGCTTTCTCCAGCCGAGCGTAGAAGTCGGCGTCGCGCTCGGCCATCTGCTCGTACAGCGGGATCTGGAACTCGTGCATGATCCGGTAGGGGAGCGAGGCGAAGACGAGATCGGCCTTCTCCGTGGTCATCCCGGAGGCGACCGCACGCTCGGAGTAGAGGTCACCGAGGCCGATGTCCATGAGCGTGTCGCTCTTCACGATGTGGGTCGAGGAGCGCTGGACCATCGTCACGTCGGCGCCGTGCTCGTACAGCGCGCCGCAGATGTCGAAGGCGGAGTTGTTCGACCCGATCACGACACACCGCTTGCCCTCGTACGCGTCCGGGCCCGGGTGCTTGGAGGAGTGGTGCTGCTCGCCCTGGAAGTCGGACATCCCGGGCAGGTCGGGGATGTTCGGCTTCCCGGACATCCCGGTGGCCATGATGAGCTGCTTCGGGTGCAGGGTGATCTCCTCCCCGCCGCGCGAGACGTTGACCGTCCACTCACCGGCGGCCTCGTCGTAGGAGGCGCCGGTGGCCGTGGTCGAGGACCAGTAGGGCACCTCCATCACCTTGACGTAGGACTCCAGCCAGTCGCCGATCTTGTCCTTGGGCGCGAAGACCGGCCAGTTGTCGGGGAACTTCAGGTAGGGCAGGTGGTCGTACCAGACCGGGTCGTGCAGGCACAGCGACTTGTAGCGGCCGCGCCACTGGTCACCCGGCCGCTCGTAGCTGTCGATCACGAGCGAAGGCACCCCGAGCTGGCGAAGCCGCGCGCCGAGCGCGATCCCGCCCTGGCCGCCACCGACGATCACCGCGTACGGCTGCTCGGTCAGACCCAGCGTCTCGGCCTCCTCCTGCCGCTTCTCGGCCCAGGTCACCCGGTCGCGGTTGAAGCCGTGCTCGGCACCCTTCGGACGACGTACGCCGCGGGGCTCCTCGTGGCCCTTGAGCTCGTAGAGCGTGGTCAGGAACGTCCAGGCCTTCGGGATCTGCCCACCTTCTGGGCTGTCCTCGACCTTCAGACGGAGCAGCCCGCGGCCGCGACCGATCGCGGTCTCGAAGGTGAACCAGGCGGTGGTCACGCCGGCATCGGTGGCCTCCGGCTCCTCGAGCGCGAACCCGGAGGGGTCGACGCGATCCAGCGTGGCCGAGAGCAGGTCGGCGACCCCGGTCGGGTCCTCGACGGTGGTGATGTTCCAGGAGAAGGCGACCAGGTCGCGCCAGAAGCTCTTCGTGGCGAACAGGCCGGCGGCCCGGGGGATGTCGCGTGCCTTCAGGGCCGCCTCGAAGTCGGCGAGCCAGATCTGCGCCGGGCCGCTCTGCACGGCCGGGGGAGGAGAGTCGAGTGTCTGCGTCATGCCTCCAGCACACCGCCGCGCGGGCGCAGGAGAAAGGGTTGCAACGGATTGCATGTGGCGCGGGTCACAGCGAGCACCTACCCTCGGAGACGGAGGTGGACGGCAGATGACAGCGACCGGAGCAGTCCCGGCGGGAGCGGACCTGCCGCGCCTCGCTCGTGACCTCGTACGCGTCCACGACGCCGTCCTGTCCGGCAGCCGCCCGCCGAGCACACCCCGGATCCTGGTCGAGCGCTCCTGGCGCCGCGTGATGAGCATGGGTCTGGAGCCCGGCAGCAGCAACGGCAGGCGTACGCCCTCGGCCGCCGAGTGCGCGGCGCGGAGAGCCCGCTCGCCGCTGGCGACGGTGATCGGCGACCTGCGCGCGGTGCTGACCTCGGCGGCGGACGCCGCGACGTACCTCATGGTGGTCACCGACGCCGAGGGCGTGGTGCTGTGGCGCGAGGGCTCGGCGCGGGTGCTCAGGATCGCCGACCAGCTCGGCTTCGTCGAGGGTGCGCTGTGGACCGAACGCGCGGTCGGCACCAACGCGATCGGCACCGCCCTGGCCGAGGCGGCCCCGGTCGAGCTCTTCTCCGCGGAGCACTTCGAGCAGGCCCAGCATCCCTGGTACTGCACCGCCGCCCCGATCCACGACCCCCGCACCGGCGCCCTGCTCGGCGTCGTCGACGTCAGCGGACCCGCGTTGACCCTCCATCCGGCGATCGGCGCCCTGGTCGAGAGTGCGGTGCGCCTGGCCGAGATGAGCCTGTGGCGACACCACCAGGAGTGGCTGGAACGCCTGCGTCGCGAGACCGACCACGTCGTCTCCGCCGTCGAGGGTCCGCTGCTGGTCGTCGACGACGACGGCTGGGTCGCCCACCACGCCGGGATGGCCGCCCGGGACCGGATCGCGGCGCCGCGCCAGGACAAGATGCTGACCGTCCCGGGCCTGGGGCTGTGCCTGCCCGAGCGGGTCGGCGAGCGCGGCTGGCTGGTCCGGCCGACCTCCTCGGGGGCGGGCAGCCTGACCGCCCGCCTCGATCCGGACGGCACCCTCGAGGTCGTCTCGGGGTCGGGCAGCTGGCGCACCACCCTGACCCGCCGCCACGTCGAGATCCTCACCCTCGTCGACGCCGCCGGTCCCGCCGGCCTCACCGCGCGCGGGCTCAGCGAAGCCGTCTTCGGCGACGCCGAGCACGTCGTCACGGTGCGCGCCGAGGTCTCCCGCCTCCGCCGCTCGATCGGCGCCCTGGTCTCGACCAACCCCTACCGCCTGGCCGACGGGGTCACGCTCACCCGGGGTTGAGCTCGACGATCGTCGAGATCGTCGCCCTGGTCCCGTAGTTCGCGATTCGGCGATCACCGGCGCCGAGCGCCGCTATGTTGGTGCGGTCGATAGCCGGTCCGGCGCTCGGGACGATGCCTGAGGAGCGCCGCGATCGCAGTCTTGGGAGGCGTTCGTTGATCGGTCGTTGGGACTCGTTTCCCGTTGTCGTCGCCGGGGTGGAGCTCGAGGTCGAAGTGGCTCGGCCGGCCGGCTCGGAGGACACCGGGGTCGGGGAGAGGGCACGCGAAGCCCTGTCCGGAGCGTTCGAGCATGCCCAGGAAGCGATCGTCGCGGTGGCCACCTCGACCGTCGACACCATCGAGCAGCTGGGTAGCCGGACACGTCCGCCGGACGAGGTGCAGGTGAAGTTCGGGTTGAAGTTCTCGGCCAAGGGCAACGTGATCGTCGCCGGAGCCTCGAGCGAGGCGACACTGGAAGTGGCGCTGACCTACCGAGCCGCCGCCGAGCACCGCATCGATGACGTCTGACGATCGCGTTCCGGGATATCTCGGAAGGGTTCTCGACGCGGAGAGTCGTCCTGTCGGCACCTGCTTTCAGGTGGTGCCCGGTGTCCTCGTCACCGCGTGGCACGTGCTGCGGGATGCAGATGTGGGGGACCTCGGCGACGAGGTCAGGATCGAGCCGCTCGGCGGAGGAGAAGGCTTCGTCGCGCGGGTCGAGAATGCCGACCAGCTGCGTGATCTCAGCGTGCTGCGTGCGGAGAGCGGCCTGGCCGAGGTCGTGCCGGGCATCGCCCCCGCCGACCGAACCCCGCTGCGGACGGACGTACTGGTCACCGGATGCGCGGATCTGCGTGACTCGCACCAGTACCAGTTCCTGGACGCTCCGGGGCAGTGGGCGGGTGGCACGACTCGGGATGACGGCGTTCGGCTGGGTCGGCTCACCGCCAGCGGTGTCATGAGGGGGATGTCGGGTGCCCCGGTCCTGGCCGACGGCGCCGTGGTCGGAGTCGTGCGAGCCAGATACAACACCGACGACGGCTGGGGACGTGACACGGTCTGGGTCGCACGGACCGAAGACCTCGAACCCCTACTGCAAGACATCGGTGTCGAGGTCCCGGCGCGAGGGAGGGCCGAGCGTGCCGAACCGCCCGCCGCGGGTGGCGTCTGTCCCTACCCGGGCCTCGCGGCGTTCGACAGCGGCCAGTCAGCCTGGTTCTTCGGCCGTACCGACTTGACCGCGAGACTCCTGGATCGGCTGACGGTCGCTGAGGAGCGCGGGCTGCCGCTGCTCGTGGTCGGCGTGTCCGGGTCGGGGAAGTCGTCGCTCCTGCACGCCGGCCTCCAACCCGCTCTGCTGCGAGGAGAGCTGTCGATCCCCGGTTCCGCGGCCTGGCCACAGATCAGATTGACGCCCGGCTCCCGGCCGCTGACCGAGCTGGTCAGTCACGCCGCCGCACTGGCAGGTGTCCCGGTCGGGACGTCGGTGGGTGACGTACGCGAGACCCCGGCGAGCTTCGCCGGCCTGGTGCGTCAGGCCGCGATCGCGCACGCACGGCAGAGCGGACAGGACGTTCCCGGCCGGGTGGTGCTGATCATCGACCAGCTCGAAGAGGTCTTCACCTTGTGCGAGGACGCTGCGGAGAGGGCAGCGTTCGTCGCCGCGCTGCGTGCGGCTGCCCACGGCATCGCCGGCGACGAGACCACTCCGAGCGCGCTGGTGATCGCCAGCCTGCGTACCGACTTCTTCTCCGCCTGCGCCGAAGAACCGGGTCTGGCCGAGATCCTGCAGGACAACCAGTTCCTGGTCGGGAGGATGAGTCCGGCCGAGCTTCGGAGCGTGGTGGAGGGCCCTGCCGAGGTCGTAGGTCTTCACCTCGAACCGGGCTTCGTCGATCGGGTGATCGAGGACGTCGTCGACGCCTCCGGACATCAACCAGGCACCTTGCCGCTGCTCGCCTACGCGCTGGAGGCCACCTGGGGCAAGCGACGTGGCAACACCATGACCCTGGCCAGCTATCAGGAGACCGGGGGCGTACGAGGCGCGATCAGCACGGCTGCGGAGAACCTGTTCCGCTCGATGGACGACGAGCAACGACGGATCCTGCGACGGTCGCTGTTGGCGTTGATCGCGGTCGGCGACGGTTCCGACGACACCCGTCGCCGGGTGTCGAAGTCAGAGCTGACCGGTGGCGATGAGCAGACCGAGACCGTGCTCAACCGGCTGGTCGCCACCCGCTTGGTCACGGTCGACAGGAACACCGACGGAGACGGCACGGTCGAGATCGCCCATGAGGCTCTGCTCCGTGCCTGGCTCCGGTTGACCACCTGGCTCCGCGAGGACCGGGCCAGCCTCGTCGTCCACCGCAGACTCACGGACGCGACGAGCACCTGGGTGCGCCTCGAGCGCGACGAGGGGAGCCTGTACCGAGGTGCACAGCTCGCCGACATCCGGGCATGGCTGGACGAACGGGACGACCGGAGGGCGAGCCTCACCGACCTGGAGCTGGAGTTCGTCACAGCGAGCGAGGTCGCCGAGGATGCCACGCGCGAAGCCATCCGGCGCAACAACCTGCGGCTGCGCCGCGGGGTGGTCGCGCTGGCCGTTCTGCTGGTCGTCGCGCTGGTTGCGGGTGGACTCGCGATCTGGCAGCAGCGGGTCGCAGACGCAGAGCGAGCCACGGCGGAACGACAGCGTGCGGCTGCGGTGTCGCGGTTGTACGCGCAGGAGTCGCTTGCCGCCCGTGACACCGATCCGCGTCGATCGCTGCTCCTGGCGATGGCCTCGTGGCAGCTGGCGCCGACGGTCGAAGCACGCGGGGCCCTCCTGGGCACGCAGTTCGTCCCCTACCGGGGAGCACTCGAGCCCGGGACAGCCCGACTGATCGACACGGATCTGAGCCCGGACGGCAAGACGGCCGCGCTGACGACGACCACCGGTTCCGTCACGTTGTGGGACACCCGAAGTCACCAGCAGGTCGCTGAGCTGACCGGCACGGATGACGAGTTCCCCACCGTGGAGTTCAGCCCGGACGGGAAGATCCTCGGCACCACCCACATCAGCGATCGACCGGATCACCGGCTGCGGTTGTGGGACCCGCGCACAGGCAGTCTGGTACGAAGCCTTCCGCTCCCCGAGAACGCCGTCGGTATGGCCTTCAGCGAGGACGGCAACCGCCTCGCGACCGTCTCGGGCGAGAACCCGACGATCATGGTGTGGGACGTGAACACCGGCCGACGCCTCAGGACCTTGGACAAGGGCGGCGCCGGCTCCGGGGTCGCCTTCAACCACGATGGCTCGCTGCTCGCGGCCGGTGCGGGCGACAACAGCGTGCGGGTGTGGAGGGCCGACACCGGCCGGCAGGTGGCCGTCTTCGCCGGCCACGAGAAGCTCGTGACCAGCGTGGACTTCAGCCCGAACGGACGGCTGCTCTCCAGCAGCAGCGCCGACGGGACCGTTCGGCTCTGGGACGTCCGAGACGGTGAGGGACCGAGCATCCAGGTGCTGCGTCCGACAGAAGAGGACGAGTTCATCGCGGACGCGGAGTTCAGTCCGGACGGTCTGCAGGTGGTCGCGGGCACGAACAAGGGCAAGGGCGTCCAACGGTGGCGCGTCGCCGACGGCGAACCCCTGCCCGCCTTCTTCGGACACACCAACGGCGTCGGCTCGGTGGACTACCGTCGCGACGGGCGCACCGTGCTCAGCGGAAGCGTCGACGGATCGGCGATCCTGTGGCAGGCCCAGACGAACGTGATCTACCAGTCGCACGCCCCGGTGGCCGCGGCATTCAGCCAGGACCGGCGACTCCTGGCCTTCACCAGGGACGACACGGTCACGCTGTGGGATGCGGCCAGGCGGTCGTTCGTCCGGGAGCTGAAGACCGGCCTCGTCCATTCGCTGTCGTTCAGCCCGGACGGGACCCAGCTGGCCACGGCAGGCGCCGACGGATCGGTACGGCTGTGGAGCACCACCTCCGGACGCTCGGGACGCCCCGGCACCATCGGGGACGACATGGTGGCGTACTCGGTCAGGTTCAGCCCGGACGGAAAGATCCTGACTGCGCACGGTGGCCCGTCCTATGACGACATGCGATCGCGCACCGCGCGTATGCCCGCGCGCTACGTCCTGCTTCACTGGGACCTCGCCGAACCCATCGCTGATCCCGTGCGGACCACCTACGAGGTCAGCGACGTCTCGACCGACCCGTACCCGACCGGTGACACGGCCTACTCGCCCGATGGGAAGCTGTTCGCGGTCCCGTTGAGCACCGATGCGGTCGAGGTACGTCGAACCGGAGACGCCGAGCTGGTCGACACCATCAGAACCGGTCACGGAAGTGTCACCTCGGTGGTGTTCAGCAACGACGGCACCGTGCTGGCCACCGGTGGGGCCGACCGAGATCTGCGACTGTGGAAGGTCTCCTCGAGAAAGCAGATCGGTCCCACGTTGAGCGGACACGGCGGGACCGTCAGCCGGATGGCCTTCCTGCCGGACGGCGACACGCTCGTCTCCGTCAGCCAGTCCGACGATTCGGTACGACTGTGGAGCGTCTCCGCGCACCGATCTCTGGCGGCGGTGCGAACCCTGGGCAACCTGAACGACCTCGCTGTGCAGTCCGAGACCGGCCTCGTCGCCGTCACGGGTGTCTACTCCCAGGTCGACATCTTCGAACCCGACCCGGATCGGGTGCTCGCTGACCTCTGCTCAGTCTTCCGCGGCACGTCGCTCGCCAAGGAATGGAAGTCCACCGGAAAGGACCCGGACCAAGCTCCTCGCTGTTGAGAGGCTGCGGGGATCAGGGATGACCCTGGGGCGACCCTTGCCGATCAACCCCAGGTCGTACGTCCGGATCAGCCCCCAGCCCGATGTGCGCCGACGCCTTCAGACGAGAGGGTCGGTGGCATGACACAGACCTCTGTTCCCACGATGACAGCCGCCGCGCGGGCGGTGGGCCTGACCAAGACCTACGGCAAGGGCGCGACCGAGGTGCACGCACTACGTGGCGTCGATCTGGAGATCCGCAGCGGCGCCTTCACCGCGATCATGGGCCCCAGCGGCTCGGGCAAGTCGACACTGATGCACTGCCTGGCCGGCCTCGACCGTCCCACCAGCGGTGAGGTGACGGTCGCGGGCCAACCGCTGCAGAACCTCAACGACGACCAGCTGACCATCTTCCGGCGCGAGAACATCGGCTTCGTCTTCCAGGCGTTCAACCTGCTGCCGATGCTCACCGCCGGGCAGAACATCCAGCTGCCGCTGGAGCTCGCCGGCAGGCGGGTGACCGACGAGACCCGCGCCCGGGCGCAGATGATCGCCGACACCCTCGGCATCGGCCAGCGCCTGGGACACAAGCCCTCCGAGCTCTCCGGCGGCCAGCAGCAGCGTGTGGCCATCGCCCGTGCGCTGGTCACCCAGCCCGCGATCCTCTTCGCCGACGAGCCCACCGGAAACCTCGACTCCGAGACGTCGGCCGAGGTCCTCGACCACCTGCGCCGCAGCGTCCGCGAGCTCGGTCAGACCGTGGTCATGGTGACCCACGAGGCCTCCGCCGCGGCGTACGCCGACGAGATCGTCACCGTGAAGGACGGACACATCGAAGGGGTGACGCGCTGATGCGGACGGTGCTGTTCGCATCCCTGCGGACCTACGCCCGCCGGTACGCCGCGGCAGTCGTGGCGGTCATCGCCGCGGTCGCGCTGATCGTGGTGACCAACGCGCTCACCTCGGCGACGAAGTCGGGCCTGTTCGCGGGCATCGACGCGCCGTTCCGCAACGCGGTGGGCGCGGTCGACCTCCCCTCGGACGAGGTCACCGACAAGTACGTCGAGAAGGGCGGCTGGGCGCTGGCTCTCTCGATGCAGCCGGTCCGCACCGACGAGACCATGCTCGGCCAGGACATCATGGTCGGCGCGGTCTCCACCGAGAAGCGCTGGCAGTGGCAGGACCTCGAGGAGGGCCGGTTCCCGACCCGCGCCGGCGAGGCCGTGGTCGATGCCAACGCCGCCAAGACCAACAAGGTCGCCATCGGCGACACGCTGAAGGTCGGTAGCGGCACGACCGCGATCAAGACGACAGTCGTCGGCCTGGTGGACGCCCCGTCGATGTGGTCCTCGCCGATCTACGTCACCTGGCCCGAGATGCAGGGCTGGGAGGACCAGTACGTCCAAGCCGTCATGACCGCGGGACCCGGCGCCGAGGCCGACCGCTGGCTGAACACCGACGACTACCTCACCGAGCTGCAGACCCAGCTCAACAAGGAGGTCAACGTCGTGGCGTACATGGTCCTGATCTTCGCCTTCATCGCGCTGTTCGTCTCCGTGCTGGTCATCACCAACACCTTCTCGATCCTGTTCGCCCAGCGGATGCGCGACTTCGCGCTGCTGCGCGCGATGGGCGCGACGAAGCGTCAGGTCCTGAGATCGGTACGCCGCGAGGCGCTCGCTCTCGGGGTGATCGCCTCGTTGCTCGGCCTGGCGGTCGGCGTCCTGCTCGGCTGGGGGATCGTCGCGCTGGTGCGGCAGCTCGCCGAGACCGCGCCGCTGGGTGATGTGGCCTTCGAGTGGCCCTGGCTCGTGGGTGCGTTCGTCCTCGGCGTGCTCACCACGCTGGTCGCCTCGTGGCTGCCCACCCGCCGGCTGATGCGGCTGAGCCCGCTGGCCGCGCTGCGGCCGCAGGAGGGCTTCGACGTACGCGGCGCCGGGATGTTCCGGATCGGTCTCGGCCTGGTCGTGGCCCTGGTCGGCATCGCGACCATCTTCGTGGCCGTGGGATGGGACGACGCCCAGACCGGGATGCTGATCGTGCTGCTCGGCTGCGGGGTCACCTTCATCGGCGTGATGCTCCTCGGGCCCGCGCTGGTGCCGGGCCTGGTGCGGCTGGCCGGCTCGGCGCTGGCCCTGGTCGCCGGCTCCCCGGCGAAGCTCGCCGCGGCCAACGCCGGACGCAACCCGAAGCGCACCGCCGCCACCGCGGCCTCGCTGCTCGTCGGCGTCACCCTCACCACCGGTGTGCTCACCGGGATGGCGACCATCCGCGGCGCCACCCTGGACGAGATGGCGAAGCAGCACCCGATCGACATCGCGCTCCAGGCCGAGTCGAAGCCGCTGCCGGACTCGGTGGCCGGGGACGCGAAGGCGGTCCCGGGCGTCGCGGACGCGGTCGCCGTACCGGGAGCCATGGCGTCGGTGCGGACCGACGGTAAGCCCGTTCCGCTGCCCGTCGTCGCCCCGCCGGGCGGAGACATCGCCCTCGAGGACCTGAGCGTGAAGCCCGGCACCATGGTGATCTCCCCGGCGGCCGCCTCGGCCTTCGTGGAGGACGGGTTCGAGGCGACCGGCGAGAAGGTCGAGCTGGTCGTCGGTGACCGGACCGCGACGGTGACCCTGGACGTACGCGAGATCGACGGAGCGCCGCAGATCTCCGCGGCCACGCTGCGGACGCTGACCGAGGACCCGCAGACGTACGCCGTCTGGGTCCGTGCCGACGCGGGCGCCGACCCGGAGGACCTGGCGGGCGCGCTCGGAGTTCTCGCCCCCGACGCCGAGCTCACCAACGGCAAGGGTCAGCGTGCCTGGGTCGAGCTGCAGCTGGACGTGTTCACCTGGGCGGTGGTCGGGCTGCTGGCGATCTCGGTGCTGATCGCGCTGGCCGGCATCGCGAACACGCTGGGCCTCTCGGTGCTCGAGCGTGGTCGCGAGCACGCGCTGCTGCGGGCGCTGGGCCTGACCCGGCGCCAGCTGCGGCGGACGCTGGCCGCCGAGGCGGTGCTGCTCTCGGCGGTGGCGGCCCTCGTCGGCACCGCGCTGGGCGTCTTCTTCGCCTGGGGCGGCAGCGAGATCCTGGTCGGCGACATGCTGCCCGACGCCACCTTCGAGCTGCCGGTGCTGCAGCTGGTGGCGGTGATCGTGGCCGCGGGCCTGGCCGGCCTTGTCTCCTGCGTTGCGCCGTCCAAGAGGGCCACCAAGGTCAGCCCGGCGGAGGGACTCGCGCTGGACTGACGCGGCAGCATCGACGTGTGGGTCTCGACACGCCTTCGCCTAGCGGCTCCGGCGGCTCGACCGACGGTGGCCCCCGTCGGTCGAGCCGGGCTCGCGAGGAACGAGCGAGTCCGTGTCGAGACCAACACGGTCGCTTACGCGTTCGTCTCCTCCAGGGCCTCGGTCTCTTCCCGGGCCTGCTTGCGCGCGGAGGCGATCAGGCTGGTGGTCACGGTGACGGCGAGGATGCCGATGATGACCACGAGCGAGAGCCAGGTCGGGATGACCGGGACGCTGTCCCAGCGACCGTGGGCCCAGTGCAGGCCGAGCTTGACGCCGATGAAGGCGAGGATCGCGGCCAGACCGTAGGAGAGGTGGACCAGCTTGGACAGGGCACCCTCCAGAACGAAGTAGAGGGCCCGCAGGCCGAGCAGGGCGAACGCGTTGGTGGCGAAGACGAGGTAGGGGTCGCCGGTGATGCCGTAGACGGCCGGCACCGAATCGACGGCGAAGATGATGTCGGTGGCGAAGATGGCGAGCACCACGATGGCCATCGGCTTCAGGCCGATCTTGCGGCCGAGACGTACGGCGAGCATCTCCTCGGGGTCGACCTTCTGGTCGTGTCCCTGGAGCGCCTCGACGAAGAGCTTCACAGCGGTGACCAGCAGGATCGCACCGAAGATCAGGAAGACGATGTCCCACTGGGACAGCGCCGCGGCGCCCAGGGCGATGAAGATTCCGCGCAGCACGAGCGCGCCGACGATGCCGAAGAGCAGCACCTTCTGCTGCAGGTGGCGTGGCACCGCGAAGGCGGCGAGCAGCAGCATGAACACGAACAGGTTGTCGACGCTGAGCGACTTCTCGACGATGTAGCCGGTGTAGTACTCGAAGCCGGTCTGGCTACCGTGGGCGTTCCAGACCCAGACGCCGAAGGCGAGCGGAAGCGCGATGTAGAAGGCCGACCAGCCCAGCGCCTCCTTCATGGAGACGTCGTGGGGCTTGCGGGTCAGGACGAAGTCGAGGGCGATCAGCGCCACGACGGCGCCGATGGTGACGGCCCAGAGCGTGGGCGTACCGATGGTATCGAGCATGAAGGTTCCTCAGGCGTGTCGATGAACGTCTGAGGTCTCCCTCACCCCGGATCGGGGTGTCATTCCGGGACGGTGTCGGCACCGACGTACTGACCGGAATGAGCTTGGTGAGGTACTCCCCTCGAGGTAAAGCGTATCGGTAACGTCGAAGGGGTTGGCAATCGGCCACCATAGGAGTCGGCCAGGCGAGAGGATGTCGGGATGACGACGGAGTCCATGCTTTCCCTGATCGATGACCTCGCCGCCGGTGTCTCGGAGGTGGTGACCGATGAGCTCTCGCGGTTGGCGGCCTCGACCGACCGGTCCGGATCGGTCGCCGCCGGCCTGCCGCTGGCGGTGGTGAGGGCCCGCAGCGTCGCGGACGTCCAGGCGGCGATGCGGGTCGCCTCGGCGCACCGGGTGCCGGTGGTCCCGCGCGGTGCGGGCACCGGGCTGGCCGGGGGAGCGGTGGCCGGCACCGGCCACCTCGTCGTCGACCTCTCCGCGATGGACCGGATCCTCGAGCTCGACGCGGTCGACGAGATCGCGGTCGTCGAGGCAGGCGTCCTCACCGCACACCTGGACGCGGCGGCCGCAGAGGTGGGGCTGCGCTACGCACCCGACCCCGCCTCGGCGGCGATCTGCTCGATCGGCGGCAACGTGGCCACCAATGCCGGCGGGCTGCGCTGCGTGAAGTACGGGGTCACCCGGGAGGCGGTCCTCGGCCTCGACGTCGTCCTCGCCGACGGCACCCTGATCCACACCGGCCGCCGCACCATGAAGGGCGTCGCGGGTCTGGACCTCACCGCGCTCTTCGTCGGCTCCGAGGGCACCCTGGGCGTCGTCGTCGGCGCGACCCTGCGGCTCAAGCCACGGCCGGTCTCCACGTTGACGGCGTCGGCCGCGTACGCCTCGGTGGCGGCGGCCGCCCGCGCCTGTGCCGCGATCGCGGCCGCCCGGCGGGTGCCGTCGATGCTGGAGCTCGTCGACCGGCGCTGCCTGGAGGCGATCGACCGGTTCGCGGGCACGTCCTACGCCGCGCGGGGCGACGCCCTGGTGATCGCCCAGGCCGACGGGCCGGCGGCGGAGAGCGAGATCGAGGCGATCGCGGCCGTCCTCGGCAAGGAGGCGACCTGGGTCGAGCAGGGCGTCGACGAGGCCTCCTCCGACCGCCTTGTCGCGACCCGTCGCCAGGTCTTGCCGGCCATCGAGGCCGAGGGCGCCTTCTTCATCGAGGACATCTGCGTGCCCCGCTCCCGGCTCGCGGAGGCGGTCGAGCGGGTCTCCGAGATCGCGGACCGGCACGGCGTACGCATCTACACCATCGCACACGCCGGCGACGGCAACCTCCACCCGGTCATCGGCTGGGACCCGTCGCCCGACGATGTCCCGGGGGTGATGCCGCCTGCAGAGACCGCCGCGGGAGACGAGATCTTCGCCCTCGCCATCGAGCTCGGTGGCACCACCACCGGCGAGCACGGAGTCGGCCGGCTCAAGCAGAAGTGGCTCGAGTCAGAGATCGGCGCCGACTCCATCGACGTGCAGCACCGGATCAAGGCGGCGCTGGACCCGCTGGGGATTCTCAATCCGGGTGTCGGGTTCTGACCAGGGCCATGACACCCTTGCTCCGTGCGTGTCGGAATTGCTGCTGTCGTCCTGACCCTCGGCCTCGCGATCACGCTGATCGCCTGCGGCGGCGAACCGGAGGCCGCCGACCCGACCTCGCCCAGCGGCTCAGCCAACGTGGCAACGGTCGTGACCGCCATCAAGGGCGCCGACGGCACCTCTGCGACCGCGGGCGGCTACACGCTCGGTGACGTCAGCCTGCCCGCCGAGGCGGGCACCCCGGGGAAGGTGAGCTTCACCATCACCAAGGGAGGCGAACCGGTCACCGACTACATCGAGGAGCAGACCAAGGACCTCCACCTCTACGTCGTACGCGACGACCTGGAGGTCTTCCGTCACCTGCACCCGACACAAGGCGAGGCCGGGGAATGGTCCGGCGACCTGACGCTGCCCGCGGGCGGCACCTACCGGGTGGTCGTCGAGTTCGCGGCCCGCACCCCCGACGACAAGGGGGAGCAGGCGATGCTCGGCGCGACGGCGAAGGTCGCGGGGGCGGCGGAGGTGGACGTACCCGGCTCCGACGACGGCACGGTGATCGCCGCGCTGGAGGAGACCCCGAAGCCCGGGATCGACCAGGAGATCGGCGTCCTGATCTCCGACCCGGCGGGCAAGCCGGTCAACCTCGGCACCTACCTCGGGGTCTACGCGCACGTGACCGCGTTCAGCCGGGAGACGGGCGAGGTGATCCACCTGCACCCCCTCGGCGGCCCTGAGAACGGCGAGGACGGCACCCGCCTCGGCATCCACGTGAAGCCGCCGAAGGCGGGTGACTACGTCTTCTTCGTGCAGGTACGCGTCGACGGGATGATCCACACGCTCCGGCTCCCGGTCACGGTCTGAGGGTCACCGTCTGAGGTCACCGTCTGAGGCTCACTGCCCGACGGTGAACTTCACCAGCGCCAGCGGGCTCTCGAACTCGCCCAGCCGCAGCCCGACGGTCGCCTCCCACACGCCGCCCTTGGGCAGCACGACGTCCGCCTCCCAGGTGCCGGCGGCGACCGTCTTCAGGGCCAGGCTGCCCAGGTCGACATCGCCCGACCTCAGCTTGGCGGTCGGGACCGCCGCCGCCTCGACCGGCTCGCCGGCCGCGTCCTGGATCTGCAGCCGGAGGACGTTCGGGCCCGGGCCTGACGGGGTCAGCGTCGCGTAGACCCGGTGGTCCTTGCCCAGCTCCGCGGCCTGGGTGTTGGTCTGCGCGACCGTGGCCGATCCGGTCCCGGCCGACCCGGCACCCGCCTGCGGCGGCTGGTCGACCAGGAAGCCGGTGACGCCGAGGACGACGACGAGCACGCCCGCCTCCATCAGCACCGCTCGGCGCAGCATCGAGCCGGCCTCGACGGTGTCGTCGTGGCCGGCCGCCTGACGGACGCGGGGGAGGACCAGCAGCCGGTTGCCTGCCGCCATCACGGCGACCGCGACGACCAGGGCGATCTTGGTCATCAGCAGCGTGCCGTACGTGCTGTTGAGCAGGTTGTCCCAGGAGCCGAGGATCCGCCAGCCCATCAGCACACCCGAGACCGCGAGGGCGGCCAGGGAGGCGGCGGCGAGGGTGGAGAACCGGGTGACGATCTCGGCCGCGACCGCGCCCCGGCGGGTGATCAGCGGCAGGGTCAGCGCGAGACCGACGAGGCCACCGAGCCAGAGCGCGCCGGCGACGAGGTGGATGACGTCGGTGGCGGTGACCAGCCAGGCGGGTACGACCGCTCGGGAGTGCCCCACCAGCGCCGGGGAGCAGATTGCGACCAGTCCCGCGACCGCGGCCAGGCGGGGCCGCTCGCGCAGGGCGAGCGCGGCCGCGATGCCGAGGATCCCCACCAGCGCGCTGAGCCACTCCTTGCCGACCGAGGCCGGCGACCAGGCGTCGAAGGTGAGCATCGCGCCCGGTCCGCTCTCGCTCTGCAGCGCGCCGCTGGCCGGGGCGAGCGCGACCAGCGCGACCACGGCGACCATGCCGGCGAGGATCTGCAGGCGCTGGACCCGCGCGATCGCGCGGTCGGGGACGCGGTGCTCGCCCACGATCACGGCGCGGAACCAGACCAGGCCCACGACCAGCAGCAGTGCCGCGTACTGGACGAACTGGAGTGCCCCGTGGATCACTGCCGTCGCCCGGGACGGCTCCGTGGACGGAGGTGGTGCGACGCTGAGGCTCGGGGCGCCGACCGCGAAGGTCAGCGAGCCCGAGATCGGGTGGCCGTCGGCCGACACCGCGCGCCAGGCGACGACGTAGGTGCCGTCGCCCAGGCTGCTCGCCTCCGCGAGCGCGACCTGCATCTCGGTGCCGCTCGCGGTCGCCTCGGAGGTGACCTCCTGGCCCTTCGCGTCGTAGACGGTCACGCCCGCCGGGGGCAGCGTCACCGCCTCGTCGAAGGTGAAGGTGATCGTCTCCGGCGCTTGCTCCAGGACCGCCCCCTCCTCGGGGTCGGTGCCGATGAGCGTCGCGTGCGCCTGGGCGGGCGAGGTGCTGAGCAGGACGGCGTACGCAGCGGCAGCAAGCGCCACCAGCAGCCGCCCCAGGGCGCGCCGGCCCGGCCGGTCGAGGCCGGGCCGGCGCGTCAGGGGAGCACTCACGCCTTACGACGCCCCAGCGCGAGGGCGGTCGTGCCCGCGATCAGGCCGAGGATGCCGGCGCCGGCACCGATGGCACCCCACAGGTTGCTGTTGTCGTCCTCGGCGTCGTCGGTCTCCGCGGCGGCCGGCTCGGCCTTCTCCGCGGACTCCTCTGCACCGTGGCCGTGACCGTCCTCGGACTCGGCCGCGGTGACCTCGAAGGCCGGGGCCGGGCTCTCGGGCTCCTCGGTGGCGCCCTCCGGAGTCTCCTCGACCCAGGCGGTCTCGCCCTTCTCGCAGGTCTGGACCGTCGGGAAGGCGAGGGTGCCCTCCTCCTCCGGCAGCTGCAGGGAGACCTCGAAGGCGTCGCGCTGGCCGTCGGGCAGCGGGGTCTTGGCGGTGTAGACGATGGTCGCGTCGCGCTCGGTCAGCTCGTTGCCGTGGGCGTCCTTGACCGGCTCGGCGAGCTTCTCGGTGGTGACCTTCACGTCGTAGTACGGCTGACGCGTCGGGGTGACCGTGTTGATCCCCTCCGGCACCTGGATGGTGATCTTGTTGGTCGGGGAGCCTTCGCAGCCGTGGCCGACGCTGAAGGTCAGCACCGAGTAGGCGCCGGCCGCCGTCTCGGTCGGGGTGACCGTGACGTGCGCGGAGGCCGGTGCGGCGACGAGGAAGGTGATGCCCGCGGCGGCGATGGCGGGCGCGCCGAAGCGCGCGAGGGTACGTCGAGACATGGTTGTTGCTTTCTGTGGAGTGTCTGCTGCTGGGCGATGCCCAGTTGTCGGGGTCGGGTCCTCAGGCGAGGACCGGCGGACCCCGGCCGGCAGCGACGTACGTCCACAGGTGGTTGCGCAGCACCATCGGCTGCGCCGGGCTCGGCTGGCGGAAGGAGATCGGGATCCGGGGCGCGGTGAGCGTCCGGGAGATGACCTGCCAGGCCCTTCGGTGCAGCAGCCACACGACCACGGTGAGCACCGCGGCCGCGGTGTGCGCGACCAGCATCGAGGTCTCGCCCGTGCCGGCGCCGTGCGCGTGGGCGGCGGGCGCCGCGTACGCCTCGAAGGCCTCGTGCATCCCCAGCTGCGCCGCGCCGGCGAGCACCGCCCCCAGCACGATCCCGACTCGTCGTTGCAGCACGACGACCCCGGCACCGAAGGCGGCGAAACCGGTCGCCACCAGCCACAACGCGTCCGGCAGCTCCCCGCCGCCGGCCAGGTGGGCCAGGCTCGACCCGGTGGTGATCTCGATGGCCGCGAGCAGCGCCAGCCACACGCTCCCGCGCGTCGGCCGCACCACCCTCAGATCCACGCCGCACATTGTCGCAGACCCGCCGAGCCGTCACCTACGTCGGCCGAGAAGTCACCCCCGTCGGCCGAGACGTCACGTACGTCGGCCGAGACGTCACGTACGTCGGCCGAGACGTCACACCAGTGACATCTCGGCCGACGCGGCTGACCTCTCGGCGCCTCAGCGGAGGATCGGCGGCTCCGTCTTCTCCTCGACCTCGCCGAACGTGACGCCCGGCGCGAGCTCGACGAGGCGCAGGCCCTCGGGGGTGATGTCGAGGACGCACAGGTCGGTGATGATGCGCTGCACGACACCGAGACCGGTGTAGGGAAGCGAGCACTCCTCGACGATCTTGTAGGAGCCGTCGCGGGCGACGTGCTCCATCAGCACGACGACCTTCTTGGCGCCGTGGACGAGGTCCATCGCGCCGCCCATGCCCTTGACCATCTTGCCGGGGATCATCCAGTTGGCCAGGTCGCCGCCCGCGGAGACCTGCATGGCCCCGAGGATCGCGGCGTCGATCTTGCCGGAGCGGATCATCCCGAAGCTGGTCGCGGAGTCGAAGAAGCTGGCCCCCTTGCGTACGGTGACCGTCTCCTTGCCGGCGTTGATCAGGTCCGGGTCGACGGCGTCCTCGGTCGGGTAGGCGCCGGTGCCGAGGATGCCGTTCTCGCTCTGCAGCACGAGCTCGACGTCGTCGGGGACGTAGTTGGGCACCAGCGTCGGCAGCCCGATGCCGAGGTTGACGTAGTCGCCGTCGGCGAGCTCCGCGGCGGCGCGGGCGGCCATCTCTTCACGTGTCCATGCCATCTCAGCGCACCGTCCTCTTCTCGATCCGCTTGTCGGCGGCCCGCTCCGGCGTCAACGCCACCACGCGGTGCACGTAGACCCCCGGAAGGTGGATGTCGTTCGGCGCCAGCTCGCCGGGCTCGACGAGCTCCTCGACCTCCGCGATCGTGATCTGCCCGGCCATCGCGGCCAGCGGGTTGAAGTTGCGGGCGGAGTCCTTGAAGACGAGGTTGCCGTGGCGGTCGCCCTTCCATGCGCGGACGATGCCGAAGTCGGCGACGATGGCCTCCTCCAGGACGAACTCCCGCTCGCCCTCGGGCGTCTCGAAGGTCATCACCGGCTTCTCGGGAGAGGTCTTGATGACGTTGCCGGCGTCGTCGTACTTCCACGGCAGCCCGCCCTGCGCCACCTGCGTGCCGACGCCGGTGCGGGTGTAGAACGCGGCGATGCCGGAGCCGCCCGCGCGCATCCGCTCGGCGAGCGTGCCCTGCGGGGTCAGCTCGACCTCGAGGTCGCCGGAGAGATACTGCCGCGCGAACTCCTTGTTCTCACCGACGTACGAGGCGACGACCCGGCGCAGGCGGCCGGCGCCGAGCAGCAGGCCCAGGCCCCAGTCGTCGACACCGGCGTTGTTGGAGACCACCTCGAGGTCGGTCACGCCGGCCTCGAGCAGAGCATTGATGAGCACCGAGGGGATGCCGCACAACCCGAAGCCGCCGACCGTGAGGGTCGCTCCGTTCGGGATGTCCGCGACCGCCTCGGCGGCTGAGGAGATGACCTTGTCCATGATGATCAGTCAAGGACGGGCGGTGGGTTCGGTCAATAGGTGAGCGCGATTTCACGCTCGATCTCTCGATCAACGACCCCGCCGCCGCAGATGCGTCCGCTGAGTGGACGTCGTTTATCGTACATCTCATGGAACCTGGTCCCAGCGTCATCCGCCGCAGTGCACACCTGCTGCGGCTGCTCGCCGCGCGCGAGCCGGAGGGCGCGACGACCACCCAGCTCGCGACGACCGCCGCCATCCCGCGTCCGACCGCCCATCGGCTGCTCAGCGCGCTGCAGGAGGAGGGGCTGGTCGAGCGCGACAACGACACCGGCGCCTGGCACCTGGGCCCGGAGTGCTTCCTGCTCGGCGCCGCCGCGACCACCCGCCACGACATCACCCCGGCGGCCCGGGCGGCGGTGCTGAGGATCGCCCGGGAGACGGGGGAGAGCGCGTTCTTCTCGATCCGGCGCGGCGACGAGACCGTCTGCGTCCTGCGCGAGGACGGCAGCTTCCCGATCCGCTCCCATGTCCTCCACGAGGGGATCCGGTTCCCGCTCGGCGTCGCCTCGGCCGGCCTGGCGATCCTGGCCCTCATGCCCGAGTCGCGCCGCGAGGCCTACCTGGCCCGCACCGATCTGGTTCCCACCTACGGCGAGGAGCACTCGGCGTCCGCTCTGCGAAAGCGCATCGCCGCGACCCGTGAGCGCGGCTTCGCGGTCAACCCGGGCCTCATCGTGGTCGGCAGCTGGGGTCTGGGTGCCGCCGTCTTCGACGCCCACGGCCAGCCGTACGGAGCGCTGAGCATCACCGGCATCGAGGCCCGCCTCGCCCCGCCGCGCCAGGCTGAGCTCGGCCGCCTCCTCCTGGAGGCCGCCCACACCCTGTCGACTAGCTCCGGGACCGGGTAGGCATCCCGGTCATGATCTCGGCGAGCGCGGCGTCGGAGGAGAGCTGGGCGTCGCGGTCATAGGTCGAGGTGAAGGCGAGGAGTTCGTCGGCCCCGGTGGCCTCGGCGAGCTGGTCGAGCCGGCGCCGGACGGTCTCGGCCGACCCCGCGGTCGTCCGTGCGAGGTGTGCCTCGACCCGTTCGCGCACCTGGTTCGTCCAGGCCTGGTCCCGGATCGAAAGGACCGGCTCGAGCCGACCGAACTCGCCGGTCTGCCGCGACCTGGCCATCGCCCACGCCTCCGGAAGAGCGAGCTCGGCGGCCTCGGCGTCGGTGTCGGCGACGAGCACGTCGACAGAGATCATCACCGAAGGCTCGGTCGCTCGCGGGGAGGGCCGGAAGTCCTTCCGGTACGCCCCCAGCAGCTCGTCCAGCCGCGGGCTGTCGAGCACCGGACCGCCCACGACGACCGGCAGCCCGAGCCGGGAGGCGAGCGCGACCCCGCGTCCGGTAGCGAGCACGAACATCGGGATCTGGTGAGCGGCGGCCGGGCGGGCGGTGACCGCCGCGGTGCGGTCGAGATACCCGCGGAGCTCCTCGATGTCCTCGGCGAACGTGTCCGGGTCGTCGAGATCCTGCCGCAGGGCGCGGCGTACGGGTGCGGTGAAGCCCAGGGTGCGCCCGACCCCCAGGTCGAGACGGCCCGGATAGAGGGCGTCGAGCATCAGGAACTGCTCGGCGACGACCAGCGGCTGATGGTGCGGCAGCATCACCCCGCCCGACCCGAGCCGGATCGTGGACGTGTGCGCGCCGAGCGCACCGAGCAGCACCGGCGGCGACCCCGACGCGATCCCCGGCACCGCGTGGTGCTCGGCGACCCAGAACCGGTGATAGCCGAGCCGCTCGGCCGCCACCGCCCGCTCGATCGTGTGAGTCAGCGCAGCGCCCTCGGCGTACCCCACCCGGGTGCGGGACCGGTCCAGCATGGAGAGCTTCACACCAGGGTCAACCACGCCGGGTCGCCGAGGCTTCCCGCATTGTCCGGTGTGGCGAAGAACGCACTCGACAGGGGTGCGATGCGGGACACACAACCGATGTGGAGGGCCCGGATCTGGCTAGGCTGATGTCTTCGGTAAAGCAATGACAGGAGCGCCTGGGTAATGGATCAAGACGTGCTTCGGCACGCACCGCTTTTCAGCGAGCTGGACGACGAGTCGATGACGGCGCTGCTCGCGACGATGGGTCAGACACGCCTGCGGCGCGGCGAGGTGTTGTTCCACGAGGGCGACGCCGCCGACAGGCTCTACGCGGTCGTGGACGGCAAGGTGAAGCTGAGCCGTGCCGCGGCCAACGGGCAGGACAGCCTGCTGGCGATCCTGGGGCCGGGCCAGGTGTTCGGCGAGCTCTCGCTCTTCGACCCCGGTCGGCGCTCCTCCACGGTCACGGCCGTCACCGACCACGTCGAGCTCGCCTCGCTGTCGCATGACGACCTGCTGGGCCTGCTCGACGGGCGCCCGAGCGTGACCCGTGGGCTGCTCGCCCTGCTGTCGGGCCGCCTTCGCCGGGCCAACGACGTGATCGGTGACCTGGTCTTCTCCGACGCACCCCGCCGGGTGGCGAAGGCGCTGCTCGACCTCGCCGAGAGGTTCGGTGAGCAGACCGAGGAAGGCCTCCGCGTACGCCACGACCTGACCCAGGAGGAGCTCGCGCAGCTGGTGGGCGCGGCTCGGGAGACGGTCAACAAGGCGCTCGCCGACTTCGCTGCCAAGGGCTGGGTCAAGCTGGAGTCGCGCTCGGTGATCATCACCGACATGGAACGGATTGTCCGCCGCGCGGGATGATTCCGCTGGTCAGAGGCTGACCCGGACCAGCTGGCGGAGCCGGCGAAGGCCCTCGGTGCTCGGCCGTTCGGCCGGGGCGAGGGCGTCGGTGAGGCGCTGCCGGACCGGGTCGGTCTCGAGCTCCAGGCCGATGGCCACGAGCTCGCTCGCCGCGTCGGAGGTCCGCGCGGCGGCGACATGGGCGCTGCGTCCGACCAGGTTCACCTGGTAGCTTCGCGGTCCCTGGCCGGTCGCGACGGAGACGGTCCCCTTGACCCGGTACGCCGTCGCCGGCGGCTCCTCGAGCAGGTCGACCAGACGAGCCGGCTCGATGGTGCCCGGCGTCGTCACGGTGACCGCGCGGGCGTGCTGATGGGCCTCGTGGTCCGCGGCCGCCTCGCGCAGCAGCGCGGCGATCGGCAGCTCCTCGGGCGGGTCCTCGGGCACCGCGGCGTCGTAGACGAGCCGCGGGTCGATACGGCCGCCGACGGCGTACGCGATGTGGACCTCGGGGTTGTGCTCCCGCACGCGCCGCTCGATGCGGGTCAACGTCTCGTCCCGGGACGAGACGGGCAGCAGGTCGGTCTTGTTGACCACGACCAGCGAGGCGGCCGCGAACCGGACCGGCGCCGGGCCCCGGCCGTCATCGAGGGTGTCGAAGTAGGCGGAGGCGTCGACGACCTCGATGAGCCCACCGCGGCGTACCCGCTCGACACCGCTGAACCGGACCAGCCGGGCCAGCGTGCCGGGCTCGGCGATCCCGCTGGCCTCGACGATGACGACGTCGAGCGCGAGCCGCGGGTGGGTGAGCTTCTCGAGGGCGTCGTCGAGACCGCCGGCGTCCGGCAGGCAGCACAGGCAGCCGCCGGCGATCGAGGCAGGCTCGTCGACCTGCCCGGTGACGAGGCCGGCGTCGACGTTGATGTCGCCGAAGTCGTTGACGACCACGCCGACGCGGGCGCCGGGCTGGCGCAGCAGATGGTTGAGCAGCGTGGTCTTCCCCGACCCGAGATGGCCGGTCAGGATGACCACGGGAACCCGGTTGCTGGCGCTGGTCGGTGGCATCGGGCCATCGTAGGTCGTCAGATCTTGACGGCCGAGGTGGGCAGACCTAGGTTTGCCGCACAACTTCACATCCGCCACTCGAACCTCAGCGGGAGAGTCCTTGCCCATCCGGGGTGAGGCGCCGAAGGAGCAAACCTCCCCAGAATCTCTCAGGCCCCATGACCGCTGCGGTGAGGCGACCTCTGGAAAGACAGGATCCGAGGATCCTGCACCCACGGTGCAAACCGCCCCTGCGGGCGGTGAAGCTCTCAGGTAGCGATGACAGAGCGGGGAGGTCACCCGTCCACGGGTGCCGCGGCTGCGGCACCCATCAGCAGGGAGCCTCCCGCACATGACCTCACCCGTCCCTACCCCTCTGCACGAGATCCACCAGGCGCTCGGCGCCTCGTTCACCGACTTCGCCGGCTGGAGCATGCCGGTCCGCTACGGCTCGGAGACCGCCGAGCACCATGCGGTACGCACCACCGCGGGCCTCTTCGACCTGTCCCACATGGGTGAGATCGAGGTGACCGGTCCCGAGGCGGGACGCGCTCTCGACCGTGCCCTGGTCGGCAGGCCCTCGGCGATCGGCATCGGCCGCGCCCGCTACTCCATGGTCTGCGCCGAGGACGGCGGCATCATCGACGACCTGGTCGTCTACCGGCTCGAGCAGGAGCGCTACCTGGTCGTCGCCAACGCGAGCAACGTCGACGTGGTCGCTCCGGCCCTGGTCGAGCGGGCCCGCGGCTGCGACACCGTGGTCCGGGACGCCTCCGCGGAGTGGGCGCTGATCGCGGTCCAGGGTCCCGCCTCGGCGGCGATCGTCGCGGCCCTGACCGACCTCGACGTCCCGTCCCTGAAGTACTACGCCATCGACGCCGGCACGGTCGCCGGTGTCGATGTCCTCCTCGCGCGCACCGGCTACACCGGCGAGGACGGCTTCGAGGTTTACTGCGCACCGGCGTCGGCCGCTGCTGTCTGGGAGGCCATCACCGAGGCAGGTACGCCGCACGGGCTGCTGCCCGCCGGGCTCGCCTGCCGCGACACGCTCCGGCTCGAGGCCGGCATGCCGCTCTACGGCCACGAGCTCAACCGCGAGACGACGCCCTTCGAGGCCGGCCTCGGCCGGGTCGTCTCCTTCGACAAGCCCGACGGCTTCGTCGGCGACGACGCCCTGGCCGTACGCCGCGAAGAGGGCCCGCGCAGCGTGCTCGTCGGTCTGGTGGCCGCCGGGCGCCGGTCGCCGCGGGCCGGCTACACCGTCGTGGACCCGGACACCGGTGAGGAGGTCGGCACCGTCACCAGCGGCTCCCCGTCGCCGACTCTCGGACGTCCCATCGCGATGGCGTACGTCCGGCCCGACCTCGCCGCCGTCGGCACCAAGGTCCAGGTCGTCGTGCGCGGCAGCCACGAGGACGCCCAGATCGTCGACCTTCCCTTCTACTCCAAGAAATGAGCCGAGAGATGAGCACCGCCATGAGCAACCCGACCCACCTGACGTACACCGCCGAGCACGAGTGGATCGAGACCCGCGGCGACGTCGCGCGCGTCGGTGTCACCGCCTTCGCCACCGAGGCGCTGGGTGACATCGTCTTCGTCGAGCTGCCCGAGGTGGGCAGCAAGATCACCGGGGGAGAGAGCTGCGGCGAGCTGGAGTCGACGAAGTCGGTCAGCGACCTCTTCGCACCCGCCGACGGTGAGATCCTCGAGATCAACGCGGCCGTCGTCGAGGACCCGGCGCTGATCAACAGCGACCCGTTCGGGGCCGGCTGGCTCTTCGAGATGCGTGTCACGGGCGCTCCCGAGCTCCTCGACGCCGCGGCCTACGACGCTCTGATCGAGGAATGACCTGTGGTGACCGCTGACCTCAGCGGATCCACGGCCGTGGCGATGGCCTTGAGCGCCTTCGACCTCTACTCGATCGGGATCGGGCCGTCCTCCTCGCACACCGTCGGCCCGATGCGGGCCGCGAAGACCTTCGTCGACGGCCTCGCCGAGGACGTCCAGCTGGACGCGGTCACGCGGGTGAAGGCCGAGCTGTTCGGGTCGCTCGGCGCGACCGGGCACGGGCATGGATCGGCGGGCGCGGTACTGCTCGGCCTCGAGGGGGAGGAGCCGGCGACCGTCGACACCCGAGCCTCGTCCGGGCGGGTGGCGGCCATCCGGGAGCGCCGGGAGCTGTCGCTGGGCGGGCACCGGCCGATCCGGTTCGACGTCGACACCGACCTGGTGATGCACCGGCGCAAGAGCCTGCCGGGCCACCCCAACGGCATGGTGTTCACCGCCTACGACGCCTCGGGGCAGATCTGGCGGGAGCGCACCTACTACTCCGTCGGCGGCGGCTTCGTGGTCGACGAGCACGCCTCGGGCGCCGCCCGGGTCGCGCCGGACCACTCGCCGATCCGGTACCCCTTCACCACCGGCGCCGAGCTGCTCGAAACCTGTGAGCGCGAGAGGCTCCGGGTCTCCGACCTCATGCTCGCCAACGAGCTCACCTGGCGTACGCCTGACGAGATCCGCGCCGGTCTCCTGGAGATCTGGCGGGTGATGGCGGCCTGCGTACAGGCCGGCTGCGACCGTGACCCGGTCACCGACGGCGTACTTCCTGGGGGTCTGCGTGTCCCGCGGCGGGCGCCGCTGCTCTACCGCGACCTGGCCTCCGGGGCCGGCGCCCAGGACCCCTTCCGGGTCATGGACTGGGTCAACCTGTTCGCCCTGGCGGTGAACGAGGAGAACGCCTCGGGCGGCCGGGTCGTCACCGCTCCCACCAACGGCGCGGCCGGCATCGTGCCCGCCGTCCTGCACTACTGGGTACGTTTCGTGGCGCCCGACGCCGGGCTGGACGAGGCCGCGATCGAGGACGGCATCGTCCGGTTCCTGCTCACCGCGGCCGCGATCGGCATCCTGTGCAAGACGAACGCCTCGATCTCCGGGGCCGAGGTCGGCTGTCAGGGCGAGGTCGGCTCGGCCTGCGCGATGGCCGCTGGTGCCCTGTGCGAGGTGCTCGGCGGCAGCCCGGAGCAGGTCGAGAACGCCGCCGAGGTCGGGATCGAGCACAACCTGGGCCTCACCTGCGACCCCGTCGGTGGCCTGGTGCAGATCCCGTGCATCGAGCGCAACGCCATCGCCAGCGTGAAGGCCATCAACGCCGCCCGCCTCGCCCTCAACGGCGACGGCTCCCACAAGGTCAGCCTCGATAAGGCGCTGAAGACGATGCGCGAGACCGGGGCCGACATGAAGATCAAGTACAAGGAGACCTCCCGCGGCGGCCTCGCGGTCAACGTGATCGAGTGCTGAGGCAAGGCGCTTCATAGTAGGCCTTGCTATAATCGAGTCATGTCGTCACGTGGAGAGATCCTGCGCGAGGTGATGCTCGAGACGGGCACCACCCAGTCGACGCTGTCTCGCACCAGTGGTGTGCATCAGCCGAGCATCAGCCAGTTCCTCTCCGGCAAGGTCGACCTGAGCGACGACAACCTCGATCGCCTGCTGTCCTGTATGGGCTGGCGTCTCGAGGTCGTACGCCGCCCCATCACGCCCGACCTGACACGCTCCGAACGTCGCTCGTGGATGCTTCATCGACGCCTCTCGGGTGACCTCACCTCGACGACGCTGCGTGAGTGGAAGCCGAGGATCGAGCGACGCCTCGACCACCTCCGCCGCAACGTCAGCGGGCAGCCCCACGAGCGAAACCTCGAGCGCTGGACCTCGCTGGTGGACCACGAGGACGTACGCGGCCTGCAGCGTGTCATGACCGGCCTCGACCGCGACTCCATCGAGATGCGTGAGGTCTCGCCCATGGGCGGCCTGCTCAGTGAGCGTGACCGTCTCCATGTCCTCGAGGAACTTGCCGAGGCCAGCTGATGCGTCGCGATCAGTTGGAGCACGCGATCCGCACGGCATGCCAGATCATCGGCCATCCTGCGGTGATCGTCGTCGGCTCGCAGTCGATCCTCGGATCATTTGATGAGACTGAGTTGCCGGCTGACGCGACCATGTCGATCGAGGTCGACATCCTGCCGATCGCTGATGATAACGACGAGACTGCCCGCCTCGCTGACGTCATTGAGGGCATCGCCGGTGAGTTCTCGCCGTTCGAGGAACTGCACGGTTTCAGCATCGACGGTGTCGACCTGAGCACATCTGTGCTGCCGGACGGCTGGCGCGATCGACTCGTGAAGGTCCGGAACGCGAACACTGCAGCGCCTGGTGGCGACCCCGTCTTCACCGGCTGGTGTCTCGATAAAGAGGACCTCTGTGTTGCCAAGCTCTGTGCCTTCCGCGAGAAGGACCAGAACTTCGTGGCGGCACTCGTTCATGCCGGCTTGGTCGACCGGAAGATCATCGCCGAGCGGCTGACCGAAGTGCCGGTCAAGGCACGGGCGACGACGGAACGAGCCGCGGCGTGGCTCGAGGTGATCTGACCGGCGGGCGATCGACCTCATGCGGGCCGGAGCACCCGCGCTACGAACGTGTCGAGGTTGCCGAGGAGCCGGTCGATCTTCTGGTCGACGCTGAGGGTCTCGTGGATGACAGGGGTGTCGAGCTTGCGCTTGCCGCGCGCCTTGAGGGAGCAGTCGAGGTCGGCGCAGATGTAGGTGCCGACGGAGTTGCCGTCCTGCCCGGAGCGGCCGGCGCGGGAGGCGACCAGCAGGGCCACGTCGCCGACGGTGGTGCACAGCGCGCACATCGTCTTGCGCGGCCCCCGCGTCTCGCGCGAGGCCCGCAGGGCGACGCCGCGGAGCCGGCCGTCGTGCTCGGCGACGAGGTAGTGATTCTGCGGCGCCTTCGGGTCCTGCCAGCCGAGGTAGTCGAGGTCGTCCCAGGGTCGTTCGGCCAGGTCAGCGGGGAGGTTGAGGCGCTTGGTCGCACCCTTGGTGAGGTTGACGAAGCTGGAGCGTACGTCGGTCTCGGTCAGCGGCTTCATGCCGACGATGCTAGGTTTCCTACAACTCGTAGGCAACTCGTTATCGGAAGGAAGTCGATGGGCCGTCCTGGGCTGAACCGAAGTGCCGTGATCGCGGCCGCCGCCGACCTCGCCGACGAGCTCGGCTTCGACGCCGTCACGATCTCGGTCCTCGCCCGGCACCTCGGCGTCCGCTCGCCGACCCTCTACTCCCACCTCTCCGGCGGCACCGACCTCCGCACCGCGGTCACCGCGTACGTCCTCGACGAGCTCGCCGACACCACGAGCCGCGCGATGGGGGCAGGGGAGGGCCGCGACCGCCTCGTCGCGTACGCCGACGCCATCCGCGACTTCGCCCGCCGCTCGCCCGGCCGCTACGACGCCACCACCCGCCAGCGCATCCCACCCGCTCCGGCGGGGGAGCCACGGCCCGACTCGGTGGACGAGGCGATCACCGCCGGCCGCCGCAACGCCGACCTCGCCCTCGCTGTCGTCCGCGGTTACGGGATCCCCGAGACCAGCGAGACGTACGCCGTCCGCCTGATGTCCAGCCTCGTCCACGGCTACGTCACCCTCGAGCTCGCCGGCAGCTTCGCCCACAGCGACCCCCCGAGCGAGACCACCTGGCCCGAAGCCCTCGACGACCTGGACAGCACCCTCGGGCGGATGGCACTGGGCCGGGGCCACTGATCAGTCGGCGAGCCGGAAGGTCGTCCGGTAGGTCGTGGGAGTCACGCCGAGCGTGCGGTGGAAGTGACGGCGCAGCGTGGCCGCGGTGCCCATTCCGCAGCTGCCCGCGATCTGGTCGATCGAGGCGTCGGTGCGTTCGAGGAGCTCCTGGGCGCGCGAGATGCGCTGGTGGTGCAGCCAGTCAAGGGGCCCGGTCTGCAGCTCGGCCTGCATCCGTCGGGCGAGCTGGCGGGTGCTGAGGCCGGCGTGGTCGGCCAGCTCGCGGACCGTCAGGGGCTGGTCGAGTCGGGCGCGCGCCCACTCCAGCGTGGGTGCGAGGCCGTCGGGAACGCGGGGCTGCGCGGGTGGGGTGATGAACTGCGCCTGCCCACCGGTGCGGTGGGCCGGGACGACCAGATTGCGGGCGATCCCGTTGGCCGCGGCGGCGCCGAGGTCGCTGCGTACGAGGTGGACGCAGAGGTCGAGCGCAGCGGTCTTGCCGGCCGAGGTGAGCACGTCGCCCTCGTCGACGTAGAGCACGTGCGGGCGGACGTCGATCTGCGGATAGCGTCGGGCGAGCTCGTCGGCGTGCAGCCAATGGGTCGTGGCGACCCGGCCGTCGAGCAGCCCAGCTGCGGCCAGCACGAACGAACCGGTGCACAGGGACGCGATCCGCGCGCCGCGCTCATGGGCGCCACGTAGCGCGTCGAGGAGCGCGAGGTCGGGATTGTGGTCGAGATCGTTCGAGGACGGGACGACGACGGTGTCGACCTCGGCGATCGCGTCGTACGACGCCGTCGGCAGGCCGGCCAGCCAGGGATGCGGTGCGCCGTCGGCGGTGCAGACGACGAGGTCGTACCACTCACCGCCTGGAGCGAGGCCGGAATGGTCGCCGCCGAAGATCTCGGCGGCTATCGCGACCTCGTAGAGCATCGAGGAGCCGTGCAGGACGAGGGCGATGCGAGGCATGTCGCAAAGTGTACGTAGCACGTCCTTTCGGACACTCGTGAGGCAGATCCTCGGGCCCGAGGATGGAGCCATGAACACAGCTGAGCGAGTCCTGGTCTATGGCGCCACCGGTCACACCGGGCGTTTCGTCGTCGATGAGCTGGTGCGCCGCGGGCTGACCCCGGTGCTCGCCGGCCGCAGCGCGGAGCGTCTCGCCGACGTACCGCCCCGCCATACCGGCCTGGAGAGTCGAGTCGTCGGCGTCGACGACCCCGAGCGGCTGCGGCAGGCGATCGAGGGCGTTGCCGCGGTCATCAACTGCGCCGGGCCCTTCCTCGACACCGCGCTCCCACTGGCCCGGGCCGCGGTCGAGTCCGGTGCCCACTATCTCGACGTCACCGCCGAGCAGCCGGTCGTACAGGCGCTCTATCGAGAGCTGGACACCCGAGCCCGAGAGATGGACGTCTCCGTGGTCCCGGCGATGGCGTTCTACGGTGGCCTCGCCGACCTGCTCGTGACCGCCGTCCTCGGCGGCTCGTCGGCCGACGAGGTCGAGGTCGCCATCGGGTTGGACCGCTGGTGGCCGACCGCCGGCACCCGGATCACCGGAGCCCGCAACACCGCGACTCGCCTGGTCATCCGCGAGGGCTCCCTGGCCCCGCTGCCCAGCCCCGCGCCGACCGGCGCCTGGACCTACCCGGAGCCGCTGGGCGAGCAGTCGGTGGTGGAGCTGCCGTTCTCCGAGGTGATCACCATCGACAACCACCTCGACGTCCGTGAGCTCCGCTCCTACCTCAACAGCGCTCCGCTCGCTGAGCTCCGCGACGAGGCGACACCGGAGCCGACCGCAAGCGACGAGTCAGGACGCTCGGCCCAGCGGTTCGCCGTGGACGTCCGCGTACGTCAGGGCGCCGACGTCAAGCGGATCACCGCGACCGGCCGCGACATCTACGCCGTCACCGCGCCGATCGTGGTCGAGGGCGCCGTCCGGCTCCTCGACGGCCGTCGCCGTCGTGCTGGCGCCGGCGCACCGGGGGAGATCTTCGACGCCGCCGACGTGCTCGACGCGCTCGAGCGCGACCACGAGTTTCGGGTTGGATGAATCCCGTGGGGCGGGCCGGCCCGTATACCTGGCATGAGACCTTCGACTTCGCACCTGGCAACGGCCGTCGTCGCGGCGGCCGCCACAGCACTTCTCGCCGCGGGCTGCGGCAGCGACGACGGCGGTGAGGGATCTGACGCCGGCGGTGGGGGATCGGCACTCGTCGCGTCGGCCGAGGTCGACGGAACCGGCGTGCTCACCGATGCCGACGGACACACGCTCTACACCGCCGAGGTCGAGAAGGACGGGAAGATCCACTGCGTCGACGCCTGCGCGGACTTCTGGAAGCCTGTCGTCGCGACGGATGCCGACGTCGACGCGGCGAACTCCGCGCTGGGTGACGACTTCGCGACGGTGGAACGCCCCGACGGAAAGTCCCAGCTGACCCACGAACGCCTGCCGCTGTACACCTTCGCCGAGGAGGGCGCCGGGGAGCTCAAGGGTGACGGCTTCACCGATGACTTCCAGGGCACCCAGTTCGTGTGGGCGGCAGCGCGGACCGACGGGTCCTCGACCCCCTCGAAGTCGTCCACGCCGGACGACAACGGCGGTGGTGGCTATGGCTACTGACGGCGTACGGTTTCTTCGTATGACTCCCCGTCGTCCGACCGGATCCTAGGACCAACGGTGGCCGTGTCGGACGAGTCGCTGCTGGCCGCGATGGCCAGCGGCGACCAGGACGCGGCGGCGGCCTTCGTCCGCCGCCATCAGGCTCGCGTCTACGGCCTCGCCCTCACGATCGTCCAGCAGCCCGCCCTCGCCGAGGACGTTGCCCAGGACACCTTCGTCAAGGCGTGGCGACACGCTGCCACGTACGACCCTCGACGCGGGGGTGCCTCCACCTGGCTGTTGACCATCACCCGGAACGCGGCGATCGATGCCATCCGCTACCGTCACGACGATCCGATGGACCCGGACCTGCTGGTGGCTCTTCTGACCGTACGAGACGAGAGTGACTCGAGCGATGACCCGGACACCGCCCTCGCGCTGCGGCAGGCGCTGGCGGAGCTCCCCTCCGAGATGGCCGCTCCGATCGTGCTGATGACGTACTTCGGGCTGACCGCGCGGGAGATCGCCACCCGCGACGACATACCGGCCGGAACGGTGAAGACCCGCGTACGCCGAGGCCTGCAGAAGCTGCGGGAACGAATGGGGGTGCGCGATGCCTGACTCCGAGCGCTGCCGGGAGGTGCGAGAGCTGATCCCGGAGCTGGCGATGGGGGTGGCGTCCGGCGAGTCGCGGGCTCGTGGGCTGGCACACCTCGCCGACTGCGCGAGCTGCCGACGCGAGCTCGAGGAGGTCTCGGGCACCGTCGACGCCCTGCTGCTCCTCGTACCCGAGCGCGAACCGCCCGCCGGTTTCGACGTCAGAGTCCTGGCGGCGCTCGATCAGCGAGCCCCCCGGCACAGGCTCCGCACCGGCCTCCTCGTCGCCGCCGCGATGGTCCTGGTCGCGACCCTAGCCGCCGGCCTCACCTGGTGGCGCGGCGCCGACGACCGCGACGTCGCCGCCGACTACCGCAGCGTGCTCTCCACCGCCGACGGCAGCTACCTCCGCGCCGCGGACCTCCATCTCGACGGCGCCAGCGCCGGAACCGTCTTCGCCTACCAAGGACGGCCATCGTGGCTGTTCATGTCCGTCGAAGACGCCCCGAACGGCACCTACCACGTACGCCTCATCGGCACCGACGGCCGCACCCAGTGGCTCGGCACATGCACCGTCCGAGACGGCACCGGCGCCTGGGGTACGTCCGTCGACCTCCCCATCCGATCCGTCGACCGGGTCGAGATGTTCGGCACCCAGCTCCCGACCATGGTCGCGAACCTCCGCGGTTGAGAGGCCGTTCAGAAGGCGGCCCACACCCAGGGTCGGAGTTCCACGATTCTCACCGAGTCATTCCACAACGATTTCGTGGGCCGCCCGAGCCAGGGCCTCGGCGATCGTTGCGCGTACGCTCCGCACGCTCACCGATTCAGCCAGGGCCTCAAATACTTCGTCGTGGAAGACGAAGAAGTAGTGATTGAGCCGCTGGTGCCATCCACGTCGGTGATTGGCATGCACCGAATTGATGCGCTCCTCCTCGCTGATCCAGGGCGAGTTGTGAACGAGGTGGGGTCGGTACGCCTCGAGTCCCCGGTTGTCCAGAGGATGGCCGCGCAGCACCTCGTCGTTCGGCCCGCCGAACCGCGTGGAGTAGCAACCCTCGAAGGTGAATTCGATCAACGTGGCAGGGCTGGTGTCAGCCGGAGTCACAACCGTGGCGTACGTGCCATCCCACTGCGGGTCTTCGACGTAGGCATAACAGATCAGAACTACCTTGGACCTGTTCGAGACGAGGTGCGGTAGCGGCGCTCCGGCATCCCAATCGACTCCAAGGTCAATGGGCTCCGCCCAGGGCTCGCGTCTCGCGGCAGCGAGTCGTCGTTCCGCTCGCTGAAGGGCTGTCCAAGCTTCCTGGTCCGTGTAGTCCGAGGCCTCGAGCTCAGTGCGCGCGGCTTCAACGGCGCGTTCCAGATCACCCGTCACCTGGGCATTGTGGCAGCCGTGCGCTTGGACCGTCCCTTCGTCTGCACTGCCTCCTGATCGTTCGCTCCCGTCAGAATGCAGACCACTTCCAGGGTCGGGGGATCTCGCCGCGTAGGCAGGCGAGTCGATGGGAGACCTCGGCCGCCGCGGCAGGGCTGGTCGCCGCCTTCTCCGCGACGTACGCGGTCCAGCGCAGCTCTTGCAGGTCGGCGAGTGTTCGAAACCAGGGAGCGTCGCGTACGTCGTAGCCGCCGTAGGCGCTGACGAATGCCCCGTAGTCGTCGCTGCTGATGCGGCCGAAGTCCTCGTGGTCGACGGCAAGCGGGATCAAGTCCCAGGTGGGGTGTCCGATCGAGACGTTGTCGAAGTCGAGGAGGATCGGTGAGCCGCCGTCAGGGACGATCAGGTTGCCCTGCCAAGCGTCGCCGTGCACGACATGGCGGGCCTGGTGCACCTCGGTGGTTGCCAAGTCCGCGCTCATCCTGGCGAGGCGGTCTCGGAGCCAGTCGCGGTCGGAGGTGGGCAACGCTCCTGCTGATGCGATGCGCTGGGCGACGTGACCGACCACGTCGAGTCTCGGCAGGTCGAAGCTGGTTGGCGCCGGGAGGTCGTGGAGCCTACGAAGCACCGCCCCCAGCTCGGCAGGCGTGGCGTGACGATGCGCCGGGATGGGTGTCCACCAGGTCATCGGGCGGCCGTCGACGAGGACCAGGTCCAAACCAGCGATCGGAAGGTTCGTCTCGATGCCATGGGCGGACATCCAGGTCGCGACCTTCACCTGCCGCTCGGCTCCTCGTGCGGTTCCTGGGCGGCCGACGCGGGCCACGACCCCCGCCTTCGTGAGCAGGTAGACGGCGTTGGTGCCGTTCCGCAGTAGACGAGCGTCAGCTGAGTCCAGCCCCGCTTGCGATGCAGCACTCCGCACAACATCGAGCTCGTCGTTACTTGTCGGTGCGTCTGTCATCGGGACCTCTTCGCGGGTTCGTGTGGTGCACACCAAGTGACTCGGCGAACGTCGGGTCCTAGCATCGCCTGCTCGATACGCAGGCGCGCGGCGTCTACGCACCTCGTGCGAGCAACGAGGTCTTCTCCTGGAGAGCTGACGCGCGGTCAGTCGCACCTTCCACCTCGGTCTGCGCACAGCCGCACAGCCGCAGACAGCCGGCCGCGATCTCCATGGCGTGGGTGCTGTCGACGACGTGGCCGTCGGCGCGCAGCGTGATCACGCCTTCGACCTGTTGGATCAGCATCGAGCCAAGTGCCGGGGGAGGAGCGGTCACCCCGTGACGGGCGGCAAGGCGGGACCCGAGATCCGCGTACGCCTCGGTGAGCTCGCCGTGGGCCTCTCGGAAGCTCGCGTAGTCGAGGTTGGTGGCGGAGACGACGTCAGGCAGTTGGTAGAGAACCCCGATGTTGTGCGGCACCCGCGCGAGTGTCTCGATGTCGACGAGTGCAAGCAGGCACAGGGCGGTCTCGACCCGCTCCGGCGGAACCAGGGCCACGATCTCCTCGACCATCATCTGGGTCGGCCTCACCGTCGCGGCCAGCAGCGCTTCGAGGATCTCGTCCTTGCCCGCGAAGTGGTAGTAGAGCGATGCCTGTCGGATCCCGACTGCTTCGGCTATCTCGCGCGTCGAGGTCGCCGCGAACCCCTTGCTGGTGAACAGGCGCGCGGCGGCCTCCAGGACCTGTTCGCGCGGGGTGCCTACGCCGTTGTCCGGCATGTGTCGTGGTCGGCCTGGCCGGACCCTGCTGAGCGATGACATCCGAGTCTCTCTGTCGCTTCCTCATGTTGCTGGAATCCGGGCGGACAGGGGCTTCGACGGCCATCCGTCCGCCCGGATGAGTCGAGTCTTGGCTCGGATCGGGCCGAAAGACCCTGTTGTCCCCGGAACCTTCCGCAGGATCTTCCAGGCCCTGGAAGATCTGCCTTCCGCCAATTCGCAGGCCCCCCGACGGGGCTGAACCCGGGTAGCCTCCAACCGGAAGCCCGTAGGGGTGGTGGCCGGCGCTCGGGAGGTGGACATGGCTGCGCGAAGCGCGAAGGCATCACGGGATCAGATGCGTGATGAGTTGCTCGCCGCCGGACTCTCGGTGCCGGCGGTGGCTGCTGGGATGGCGGACCGGTTTGGGCTGCGGCCGCGCCTCGCGTGGCGCTACGCGCTGGACTGGCCGCAATGGCGTCTGGCCCAGGAGTTCCGCGTCGCCAACCCCGGCCTCGCGGTTACCGAGAGTCGGATCTCCGAATGGGAGAACTGGCCCTATGGCGGCACCAAGCCCACACCCGAGGCGCTCGCCGGTCTCGCGGTCGCCTTTGGTCACGGCTGTGTTCCTGCGGACCTGGTCGACGCCCTGGACCTCACCCACTTGTCCAGGGCGGAGCAGGCTCTCTTCACCCGACCCGCGGCGTCGACGACATCGCCCGCCTTGGTCGGGCAATCCGCGAACGGTCTCGACTTTCATCCTGACTGGGCCTTGAGCTTGGGAGAGGCGATGACGATGTGGCAGCAAGACGTGAACCGTCGTGACTTCCTCCTGGAAGCAGGCTTCAGCGCCTCGGCGTACACGATCCCAGCGTTCAGATGGCTCACCGCCCCGCCAGCCGCAGACCCAGTCGGCACAGGCGTCCGAGTCGTCGGAACCCCGGATGTCGAGCTCGTGCACCAGATGCTGCGAGCCTTCCGCGAGGTGGACAACAGGTTCGGTGGCGGCCAGGTCCGTGACGCCGTCGTACGTTTCCTCAGTACCGACGTCGCTGCCTTGCTCCAAGGACGCTACGACCGTGCGGTGGGCAGTCGCCTCCTCTCTGTCGCCGCCCAAGTGATACAGCTTGCGGCGTGGACCTCCTATGACATCGGCCGGCACGCGACGGCGCAGCGCTATCTCACCCAGGCGCTTCGGATGGCGGCTGCCGCAGACGACCGTCCGCTCGGCGCGGAGATCCTCGCGGCCATGAGTCATCAAGCGGCCTACCTCCGCCACGGAATGGAAGCGGTCGATCTTGCTCGTGCTGCCGAACGCGCCGCCACCGATTCGGGTATCGGAGCGCTCGCTGCGGAGGCAGCGGTCTTGGAGGCGCAGGGACATGCCGTTCTCGGTGACCAGGCGGCGAGCGCCGTCGCTCTCGACCGTGCCGAGCGTGCCTTCGACAAGGCAGAGAACACCGCCACTCCCCAGTGGCTGGGCTACTTCGACCAGTCGTACCTGGCGGCGAAGTTCGGCCAATGCTTCACAGCGCTCGGCCGAGGAGACCTCGCGCTACCGTTCGCCCAACGTTCGTTGGACATGGACGGCTCGTACGCCAGGGGCCGCCAGTTCAACCTGGCGCTCCTGGCCCGCGCTCATCACCAGACCGGCGAGGTCGAGCAAGCCGCAACGATCGCCGTCGACGCCGCCAAGGCAGCGGTCGAGCTGAAGTCAGAGCGGTCGCGCGACTACCTGCGCGACCTCGCCAGCAGGCTCGCACCTCATGCGGGGCTGCCGGCGGTGCAGGAGTTCATGTCGCTCCTGTCGCCTGCTCAGGCGTCCTGACCCCGAAGCTTGCCTTCAGCGCGAGCCAGCAGCAGCTTGTACAACGGCGCGACCGAGCCAGCCCCGATGATCTTGCCCTCGGCGATCAGGCCTTCGATCTCGTCCAGCGGGATCCAGCGGACCGTGTCGGTCTCGTTGACGTCGGGAGCGGCGCCGGTGTCCGTGGCTCCTCGAGCGAGGTAGATGATGTTCGGCTGGTCGACGGTGCCGACCAGCGGCTGGAACTCCAAGAACTTCTCGATCGTGCGTGGCCTCCAGCCGGTCTCTTCCTCGGCCTCCCGCAGAGCAGCGACGTGCAGCTCTTCGCCATCATCGAGGTAGCCGCCTGGCAGCTCCCACACCCATTGGTCCTGAATGAACCGATGCCGCCACATCATCAGCACGCGCTCGGAGTCATCGACCATGAGCACCAGCACCGCTGCGGGAATCCGCATCACCCACTGATCGAAGAGGGTCCCATCAGGAAGCTCCACACTCGCCCGGCTGAGCACCATCTTGAGCTTGTCGTCGACGATCTTCTCGTCATGGATGATCCACTGGGTCGCGCTGCGCTCGGCCATGGTGATCAACCTAGCGGCCGTCCAGTCCACTCTCGTTGAGGGCTTCGATCCACTTGGGAAGTTCGGTGAGTGAGGAGATCCGGAGCGTCGCGATGTCGTCTGCCGCCGGGTCGTGTTCCTGGATCACACCCCACGGACCCCGGCGGATCAACGCCGTCGCCATCCCGGACTCGGCCGCCGGCCGGACGTCGTTGTCCAGCCGGTCCCCGACGTAGAGGATCTCGTTGGCCGCGTACGGGGCCGCATCGATGACATGCTCGAAGAACCCCAGATCCGGCTTACTTACACCCCAGTCGTCGGAGGTTGCGACCATGTCCACCGGAAAGTCCAGCGCCCGCAGGATCCGCCCCGCGCTCACCGTCTGGTTCCCGGCTAGTCCCAACCACAACCCGTCCTCGCGCAGCGCTTTCAAAGCAGGACGTACGTCGGGATAGACGTCATCCTCCCCAAACCGCTCCGCCTGCCCGGCCTCCTCCCGCTTCCGTCGCTCCTCAGTCAGATCGAACCCCGGCTGGAACACCTGGAACGCCTCGCGATAGTCCATCCCACGAGCGATCACCGCCCCGAACACCGCCGAGAACGTATGCCGCGGCACCCCCAGCCAGTCCGCCCAAGTCCCGTACTCGCGGGTCTCGTCAACCAGGCACTCGCCGACGTCAAACACCACAGCCCGAATCATGGATTGGGATGCTTCCACACGACATGCGTCATACGCGGCGGAAGGACGCACCTTGGGAGCACGCCACGCCCTTCTGCAAGCATTCGCGTATGGAGTCCACACTTGACAGCGTCTGGGTCTTCCACGGGGAAGGCGCACGGTTCGTGAGCGGAGTGTTCGCTTCCGAGGCGGACGGTCTGGCATGGGTCGAACGCCATCAGCTCACGGGAGTCCTCACCGAATACCCGCTCGGTGTGGGGGCCTATGACGACGCGATCGCCCGTGGTCTTTTCAAGCCGAGCCGTGAGCACCACGGCACCCCAAGGCACATTGCTCAGTTCTCACCGGGGCGAACGAAGCACATCCACTTGGTCGACGGGCACCCCGGAGACGGGTTATGACCTCGGGCCCGTTTGCTCTCCGGAGGTCCGCGTCGTCATGCAGCGGACAGGCGCATCGCTGGCGGCGGAATGACAGTGGTGCTGAATGTGCCGCTCAAAACCCCAAGTAGGCCGTTCGGCCCAGTCGACCTAGTCGGAGCCGCGCTCCTCGACCGGCGAAGGCTTGACGACAGCGACGCCATCAGCACGGGCCCGCAGCATCATGCTGGTGTCGAAGGTGACCAGGGTGACCTGTCGGGAAGCTTCAATGCCCAGAGCGATAGTTCGATCAATAAGCTCGCGATCGGGGTCAGGCATGCGCGTGTGCCGGGGCGGATCCAGAAGCAGATGCATGCTGGCATGCTCCGTGGACTTTCCCGGGGTCAAGGTGGCTGTCCATCGAGGGTCGGCGAACGACTCCTCCAGCGTGCGGAGCGTCTGGCGCGCGCGTGCACGAATCGGCTCACGGTCGCGTTTCCGCTTGTCGAGCTCGTCGACGACAAGTATCGGGATAACCACCCGGACCATGCTGTCTGAAGCGATCCCCTGCCAGTTGATCTTCTCCAGCGGCAGCTTGTGGTGAAGGAGCACGTTCGTGTCTGGAACCAGGATGCTCCCGCGACGCTGCTGCCATTGGCGCCGAACCGCTCGAAGATCGTCCAGCGCATCCTGTAGCGCTTGACGGCGCTCGTCGATCTCGGTGTTCACCAGCGTGTAGAGCGCTTCGTTCGCCGCAGGGTCGACTCCGCAGAGCACCCAGTGCCGCTGGGTTAGCACGAGGAACGCGACGTCATCAGACGAGACAACGCTACGCAGGCGGTTTGCTGCCTGCGTGGCCCATTGCAGGTACTGGGTGAGTTGCTCGTACTTGTTTCCAGTCCCAAGCGTGCTTAATCGGTTCAACTGGTCTGTCAATGCGTCGACGGTGGCGTCCGCTGAGACGCCAGGGAGCATGGCTAAAGGCACCGGCGCATCCTACGAGAGTCAGCACTGTCTGGTTGTGGTCGTCACGGCAGTAAGACACATGCGTCTCAAGTTCCGAGCCACTATCCTCGTCATCCATGATGGGTGACATCGCCAGCATCGCGACCGCGGTCGGAGTTTTCATTGCGATGTACCAGTTGTTCCTTAGCCGTCAACAAGCACAGGCGGTCTTCGAACAGACATTCGTCAGCCGCTTCTGGGGCATCGAGGACGACCGACTCCGGGCGACGGAGAGCGAGGACGTGAACAGGCGCCGCTACCTCCGCCTGTGCGAGGACCAGTACGAACATGCCCGTCTCGGGCAGTTGTCCAAGCGCACCTGGGACATCTGGCACGAGGGAATCCAGGCAGGGGTTGGAGACGACCTTGCACACGCCGGAGAGTGGACGCAGCGGTGCGCGCGTATGGGCATCCATTCGGGCGGGGATTGCCCGGTGGTTGAGCGATACCTCAAGTGACCCGGTCGCGATGCATCCACAGGCGGCGAATGGGCTAGACCGTGCTGACACCGATTCGTGAAGCCGAGCCCAGAGCTTGTCGGGCTCGACCCGCCGGAGGCCGCGTGGACGACGAGCAGATGCCACCCCTGTGCCCGGCGACAGCATGTCCGGACCCACCGCAATCTCGAGAATCTGCCGCGATGCCCGTCGCTCTCGGGCAGGATGGCACCTTCGAGGTCCACAGGGGAGAGGCTGGGCGTTGATACCTGATCTAATTGATGCTGGGCAGAAGGACCTGCTGCTTCCTGTAGGAATCCACCAAGCGACGCTTGCGGAAGTCGAGGCGGCTCTAGTCCAGACGCAACCGACTTACCAACGCAGAGTTGAACTGTGGGGCCTATTTAACCAGTTCCTGACGCTCGTTAAGGGCTATGTCCCGGTTGATCACGTGTTCCTTGACGGCAGTTTTGTGACCTCGCGGCCAGCCCCGAAGGACACCGACGTCAGCATCTGGGTCGACGCCGAAGGGATCGACGCGCTGACTCCGGCCCAGCAGCAGGCATTCGGACTCCTCTGGAGCCAGCGGATGAGTCGCTTCCACTGCGATGCTTACCTAGTGACGCCATGTGCTCCAGCACACCCCGAGCACAAGACATACCTACACTGGAAGAACGCAACGGAGACCTCTTGGCCTGCGTACAAGAACCGGGCAAAGTTGATCGTTGCAGGGGTCACAAAGGGCTATATCGAGGTGATGACATGACAGACGATCACCTAGATCTGGTCAGGCAGCAGATGGAAGCGGAGCTTGCTGGCTTGACGGGTTTGCTCGACGACTCCGGAGAACCCCAAGGATTCCTGGGTAAGTTGCTGCGCGCGCAGGCTGAGGACCGGATTTCCGTGCTGGGTGCTGAGTTGGAGGGCTTGGAGTCGGAGGCGTTCGAGCTTACCTTCGCTGAGAAGGGCGCGCTCTACAGACACAGCCTCCCGACGTCAGTTCTAGCAAACCTCTTGAACCGGTTCCAGAAGGCCGTGACTTATGCCGGATGGGCCCGCCTTGCGGGCCCCGGGGTGTTCGGAGACCCGCCCGCGTTGGTGGCGCGCTCGTTCGAGACTGAGGTCAATGCCTTCAAGCCGGGGTCCTTTGCTGTGGAGCTCGCACCACATGAGGCTGCCCTCGAGCACACTGATTTGGTCGGCACGCTGTCGGACTTTCTGCTGTTGGCCGACGCGGGCGTGTCCGAAGTCAATCCGAGGCCGCCAGATGAGGTCATCGAACTCGTGCAGAACCTGGGTGTGGAGGCGACGAAACGGTTCGCCCATTTCTTTGCCAAGGTGCATGAGGCTCACCTAGAGGTTCGGTTCGAGTGGTTGTTACGGCCTGAGGCGGCCGTGGCGCTCCAGCCGGAGCAGGCGCTTGCATTGTCCAAGTGGCTGAAGGACGTCGACGAGGAGTTCGACACTGTCACCGTGAGCGGCACTCTCACAGCGGCTGACGCGAACGAATCACGCTTCGCGATCACCGATGACCTCGGCGAGATCCACAGCGGCAAGGCAGCGCCGGAGCTCTTGTCTCATGCTGTGATCGAAGACCGCTACGTAGCCACCATGCGCGTCACTACATACACATCGACGCTTACTGGCAATGTAATCCAGCGGGCAGTGCTGGAGACGCTAATGCTCGCGTCGTAGGAGCCTGGAACACGACCCTTCGGTAGCGTCCAGCAATGTGGCCAAAAGAATCACGGCGCCGGAGTCTGCGCAGATCCTGGGCGCAGGTCTCGGCCGCGCTGAAGACGGTATATCAGAGCGAGCTGGCCATCGCGATGGCTTGACCTCTGCTCAGCGGGCGACCGCCATACGGCCGCGTCATAGTGGGCGGAAACGGGGCGGTTGGTCGTCCCGTGTCACCCAGGGCTACGCCCCCAGGTGATGGCCGCCAGTACGTCCGGATCGAGCGCTTCCCTGAGCGGCAGGTCTGGACCGGCGCCGAGGGCGCTGTTGATGCTGGAGAAGGCCGTGCGCAGCGCGGCGTAGATGGTCAGAGCCACGATCTGGGGCTCCTTGAACCCTGCGTCGCGCAGGCGCTGAACGTCGCGCGGCGTGCTGCTTCCGGGGGAGCGGGCGACGGTGCGGGCCCAAGCGGCCAGCGCTTGTTCGCGTGCGCTGAACGGCTCGTCGTCTGCGGTCAGCGCGGCGATAGCGGTCTGCGGGTCTGCACAGTCGGTCAGTCGTTTGCCCCACGCGACAGCGCAGTAGGCGTCACCGACGACCGCTGCCTGTGCGATCACGATCACGGCCTTGTCGCGCAGCGTCAGCCCCGCAGCATCGGCCGTGGCATCGAACAGTCTCGTGAGCTGTTCTCTCGCCTCGGGCTGGTGTGCCCATACCCGGGTGAGGTCCCAAACGTAGCCGTCGTCGGCGAGGTCTTCGGCGTACAGCTTCTCCTGCCCGGGGCTCGGCGCAGGATCCTCCAAGAAGGTCACGCGTCCAGCACATCGGTGGTCCGTTCACCTCGTGCCGTTTGGGTGCTGCACGTCCCTTGCGTTGGGGATGGATTCCAGCCGCAGCCACACCAGCGACCTGCTGGGCTTGGATGACGCCGTCGGGATCGCACCTGCGTACCTGGGCCCTCTTGCGGCGGCAGCGCCCAAGATCATGCCGGCTCTTCATATTCGAGTGGCATCTGCCCGGGGGCGTACGTGACGATGACTGTTCTGGGCCCAGTCTGATCGAAGGAGGTGCGACATGAGTCGAACCTCCTTCGTGAGCAGGCTTCGGGATCAGGTCATTCGGCCGCTCGTTCACAGTGCGCTGACGGAGGATGAGATCCCCGAGATCACCCTCGCTGTCGTGGTCGGCACGGAGTTCGACAGCTCGTTCCGGGAGCCGTGGGAGCTGCGGTGGACGTACCCCGAGGATGGGGACGAGTACGTGTGGGCGCACGTCACGTATCGGCCCACGAATGAGGGTGGCACGTGGAGGTTGGGGCGCTCGGAGGATCTGCATGATCCGTCTGTGTTGATCGATGCGCTCCAGCAGTTGGGCTGGGATGTCGAGGACTGGGTGTGTGAGACGACGTTCGGATGGGGCGAGGAGCGCCATGCCCGGCGTGTGCAGCTCGGAGATCTGCCTGAGTGGCTGATCGCCGGGTCTTGACGGCCTCACCGCAGATGGAGCAGTTCCCGGATGTCCTTCTCCGCGAACTCGACCTCGTCGGGCTCCCCAACCGCTTCGACGACCGGCCGACCTGGGACAACTGGAAGAAGAGATAGATGCGGACGCTGACTCGCCCGCACATAGGGTGAAGGCCCATGGAGACGTTCACGATCCGCGATACACGCGTAACGTTGCCGGCCCTCGACGAGCGTGATCTGCAGGCGGTGTCCACCCTCGAGACGGCCGATGATCCGATCACCTACTTCTCCTTCCGCGATCAGGCCCTTCGTCTCCTGGAGGTCGTCGACTCGCGCCTCCACGACGGACTGATTCAGAAGGTAGCTACTGAGCGGACGCACATCGCCGGTGTGCGCCTGTCATCGGTCGAGTTCGCCGACTGCGAACTGGACTCACTCGCAATCGCCGACAGCAGACTCTCGCGCGTCAGGTTCAGCAACTGCCGACTCCTGGGCGCCAGATTCAGCGAGGTGACCATGGAGGACGTCGTGTTCGAGCGGTGCCGCCTCGACTATGCGACCTTCACGCATGTGGTCGCGAAGGGCGCCGTCGCGTTCGTAGGGTGCTCGCTGGCGGAGGCCGAGTTCGACGGCAGCGACCTGAGCCGAGCTGCTTTCACCGAGAACAGGCTGACACAGACCAGGTTCGGGCCGGGCACCTACCGCGGCACGGACCTTCGCGGGAACGACCTTCCTGCGATCTCCGGGGTGGTCAACCTACGCCAGGCGCTCCTGGATAGGCACCAGCTGGCTGACCTCACCGGTGCACTGGCTCACGACCTCGACCTCACTTTCACGGACGACCTGGAGTAGACGGCTTCGGCGGACTCACGAAGTGGTCGAAGGCTCGACCAAACGCGATGCGATCGCCGCCGACGTGATCGGCTGGCTCACGGCTCATTCCTGACGACCGCTCACCTCAGACGTACGGGCGGATGGCGTCGATGATGCGGGACCAGTTCTCGGCGCCGTACCCACGCGAGCGGGCCCAGGTGTAGTGGGCCTGGACGGCGCGGGGGAGGTCGGCGTCGATGCCGGCGGCCTCGCTGGCCTCGACGAGGTGGTCGGCGGTGGCGCCCATCATGGTGACGGTGCTCAGGTGGCCGGGGTGGCGGCCGGCCTCGAGCTGGGCGCCGAGGTCCTCGCCGGCGGCGAGCATGGGCGGGATGCCGGCGAGGGTCTGCATGAGCTCCGGCAGAGCGGCGGAGGGCTTGATGCCGCCGGTCTCGAGCAGGGCGACGGCGTGGAGGAGGGAGGAGAGGGAGGTCAGGAAGATGTCCAGGTTGGCCTGGTACATCAGCTGGGCGAGCCCGGGGTCCTCACCCAGGTAGCGGACGGCGCCGATCCGGGCGAGCACATCCTCGTGCCGCGATGCCACGTCGGCGGGGCCGCTGAGATAGACGTACGCATCGGGGGTCCCGACCATCGGGGCGGGGACCATCACGCCGCCGGTGAGGAAGTCGGCGCCGTGCGCGGCGACCCAAGCGGCACCTTCACGCGTCCCGTCGGGGGACTCGGAGCTGAGGTTGACGACGGTGCGGCCCTTCAGCTCCTCGGCGGCCGAGCCGAGCACGTCGTACATCGCCTGGTAGTCGGTCAGGCTGAGGACGATCAGGTCGCTGGCGGCGACGGCCTTCGCGGGGGAGTCGGCCAGCTGCGCGCCCGCGGCGACGACCTCCTCGGCGCGCGAGGCGGTGCGGTTCCATACGGTCACCGGATGGCCGGCGGCGAGCAGGCTGTGGACCATCGCCTGGCCCATGGGGCCGAGGCCGATGAGGGTGACGGGGGTGCGAGTTCGGTTCATGGCACCATCCTCACGACTCGCCTACGATTGCGGGAGTACCCACTATTTACTGGGGTACTTACCACAAGGTAAGTGAGGAGCAGTCCATGGCCAAGCCACCCCGAAACGGTCCCTACATCTGTGGCATCGACGCCGCGCTCGACGTGGTCAGCGGCAAGTGGAAGGGGCTGATCCTGTGGGAGCTCGACACCTATGACGTACGCCGCTTCGCCGAGCTCCGCCGTGGCCTGCCCGGCGTCAGCGAGAAGATGCTGACCCAGCACCTGCGCGAGATGGAGCAGGACGGGCTGGTGCACCGGGAGGTGTATGCCGAGGTGCCGCCGCGGGTGGAGTACTCGCTGACCGAGCACGGCCGCAGCCTCAACACCGCGCTCGGGCCGCTCGGCGCCTGGGGCATCGACCGCATCCTCCGCGAGCGGCCGGAGATGGTCGAGCACCGCGACGCGGAGATGCTGCCGCGGCCGCAGTAGCCGGGTCAGGCCTGCCGAGCCTCCGAGGCGACGGTCCGCGTCGGCAGCCCAGCGGAGGCCAGGAGAGCCAGCTTGTCGGCGTCGCTCGAACCCGCGTCGGGGTGGTAGACGACGAGCATCAGGTCGTCGGTGCCGCTGATCGCCAGCCGCTCCCGGTTGAGGGTGAGCTCGCCGACCTGCGGGTGGTTCATCTTGATCGGGGCGCCGGTCTGGGCGCGTACGTCATGGCGCGCCCACAGCTGCCGGAACCGTGCGCTGGCCAGGGAGAGCTCGCCGATGAGCTCGATGAACCGAGGGTCGTCGATGTCGGTGCCCACAGCCTGGCGCAGGTTGCCGACGAAGCATTCAGTCATCGACTCCCACTCCGGGTGGAACTCCTGCTGGCCCGGGTCGAGGAACTGGTCGCGCAGCTGGTTGCCGCCCGCCGCGAGCCGTGGCGAGAGCGCGCGGGCGAGATCGTTGGCGGCCAGGATGTCGAAGTAGCGCCCCTCGATGAAGGCGGGCTGGATCATCGAGTCGAGCAGCTTGAGCGTCCCGGGCGGGACGGTCTCCTTGCGGCGCCGCGGCCGCCGGCGGCGGGGAGCCTCGGTGACCAGCGACATCATGTGGGCGGTGTGGTCGTCGTCGAGCTGGAGCACGCGGGCGATCGACTCGAGCACCTGCGCCGACGGGTTGCGGTCTCGGCCGCGCTCCAAACGCAGGTAGTAGTCGGCGCTGATCCCGGCCAGCATGGCGACCTCCTCGCGGCGCAACCCGGGGACGCGACGTACGCCCACGGCCGGGATGCCGGCCGCCTCCGGCGTCACCAGCGCGCGCCTGGCCTGGAGGAATGCGCCCAACGGGTTCGTCGCCTCGCTCATGCCTCCAGCCTAGGTCGGCACCGAGCGGACAGCGGGGGTCCTGTCAGGCCCCGGTCTGATCAGGGCTCTGGGTGGTCGCGCTCAGCCGACCTAGCGTCGAAGACGGCCCGATCGGGCCGACCTACGAAAGGGAAGAGACGCACATGACCGTCGCACTCATCACCGGCGCCAACAAGGGCATCGGCTTCGAGACCGCCCGCCAGCTCACCGAGGCCGGCTACGACGTCTACCTCGGCGCGCGCGACGCCGAACGAGGGGAGAAGGCGGCCGCCGAGCTCGGTGCGCGCTTCGTCCAGCTCGATGTCACCGACGACGCCTCGGTCACCGCCGCGCTGGCGACCGTCGAGGCGGCCGAGGGCCGCCTGGACGTACTCGTCAACAACGCCGGCGTCCTCGTCGCCGACCCGCTCGACGGCCCGACCGCGCTGCGGGTCTTCGACATCAACGCGGTCGGGATCATCCGGGTCACCGAGGCCGCCCTGCCGCTGCTGCGCCGCTCAAAGAGCCCCCGCGTGGTCAACGTGTCCAGCAGCCTCGGCTCGTTCTGGGCCAACACCACCCCGGGCCGGGTCGAGCAGGAGATGTTCCTGCCGCTCTACGCCGCGTCCAAGTCCGCCGCGACGATGCTGACGGTCCAGTACGCCAAGGCGTACGACACGATCAGGTTCAACGCCGTCGAGCCCGGTCCCACGGCCACCGACATGACCGCAGGCTTCGGCATCGAGGACATCGCCGGGCCGCCGGCGGAGAGCGCGAGGATCGTCGTACGCCTCGCCACCTTGGACCTCGACGTCCCCACCGGGACGCTCCAGGACAAGGATGGCGCGCTCGCGTGGTAGCGGTTCAGTGAGCGCCGGCGACGCAGAACTCGTTGTCCTCGACGTCACGCAGCACGGTCCACTGGATGCCGAACTCGTCGTGCTCCGCGACGACCATCGCGCCGAGGCCGACCAAGCGCGCGACCTCCGCGGTGCGGTCGGGTGCGATGAGATCGGGGTGAGCACGGTTCTTCACCTGACGCGGCTCGGGCACCCGCGCGAAGAGCCAAGCCGGCACGCCCGGCGTGGGCTGCTTCAGGCCGATGGAGCTGAACTCGTCCGTGCTCCCCTCGTCGAGCGGACGATCGAGCGCCGCGCCCCAGAAGGTGGCGGTGCGAAGAGCGTCGGAGCAGTCGAAGGTGATGGCGCCGAGAGTCAGGGTCATGCGGGGTCCTTTCGAGGGGTGAGCGGCCAGACGATGTCGGTCTGGTAGGCCGACGGCAGGGCGCCGTCGGAGACGCTGATGACGTACGCCTCGCGGAGCGGGTCTCCGGTCGGGGTGCCGTGGTGCGCGACCCAGGAGCCGAGGAGGCTGTAGGTCTCGGGCAGGGTCTCGTAGCTGCCGGCGTGGGTGGCGACCGCGGCGGTGACCTGCGGCAGCCGCAGCAGCACGGTCCCGTCGGGAGCGACGTCCTCCCGAATCGGAAAGTACGCCGTGACCTGCTGCTCCGCGTCGTCGACGAAGTCGGCGTCATAGAGCGCCGAGGCCGGCCCGGTCATCTCGATCCGACCGGATCGGCACGCCTGCTCGAGTCGCTCGAACGCCGGCTCGAGGAAGTCGCCATAGGCGCCGTCGCGGACGATGCCGGTCACCGCGACCGCGTTCGTGGCGGGGAGGTCGACGAGGCGCGGCGGGGTCCGAGAGGCAGGGGGAGCGGCGTACAGATCCTCGACGATCTTCTCGACCTGTCGGGCGCGCTCGCGCATCCGATCGGCGTGCCGGGCGAGGGTTGCGGCGGTGACCTCGGGGTCGCGTGCGGCCAGGATCGCGGCGACCTCGGCGAGCGGCACCTCCAGGTCACGAAGCCGGCGGATGATGGTGGCGTCGGCCAGCTGCCCCGCGGCGTACCGACGGAAACCGGTCTCCGGGTCGACCGCCGCCGGGATGAGCAGCCCTTGGGCGTGGTAGGCGCGCAGCGTCTTGACGGAGAGGCTGGCGGCGCGCGAGAAGGTCCCGATCGACAGCAGCGGCTCGCTCATGCGATCCATCCTTGTGTCTCCCCCGGAGGGAGATACAAGGATCCAGCGGATCCGGCGTGGCAAACGCCACAACATCTATCCAAATCGACCTAAACGGGCGGTCTCGATTTGGGCAGGAGAAGGCCGCGGGGTGAACCTGAAGTAATGAGTCAACTGCACAGTGAGACCACCGCCGGCGATCCCGGCGAGCGGTCTTTCCTGGGCCAGCCGCGCGTCCTGGCCAACCTGTTCGGCGTCGAGCTGTGGGAGCGGTTCAGCTTCTACGGCATGCAGGGCATCCTGGCGATCTACCTCTACTACTCCGTGGCGGAGGGTGGTCTCGGGATCAGCGAGCCGGTCGCGCTCGGCATCGTCGGAGCCTACGGCGGCGCCGTCTACCTCTCGACCATCATCGCGGCCTGGATCGCCGACCGCCTGCTCGGCGCGGAGCGTACGCTCTTCGCCTCTGCCTGGCTGGTCGTCTTCGGCCACCTCGGGCTCGCCCTCATCCCCGGCATCGCCGGGGTCGGCGTCGGGCTGGTGCTGATCGCGCTCGGCTCGGGCGGCGTGAAGGCTAACGCCTCGTCCCTGGTCGGCACGCTGTACGCCCCCGACGACGAGCGTCGCGACGCCGGCTTCTCCCTCTTCTACCTGGGCATCAACCTGGGCGCCCTGGTCGGTCCGCTGCTGACCGGGCTGCTGCAGAAGCAGTGGGGCTTCCACGTCGGCTTCGGGCTGGCCGCGATCGGCATGATCTTCGGTCTGGTGCAGTACGCCATGGGCCGCAGCGCACTCCCGGAGACGAGCCGCGTCGTCCCCAACCCGCTGCCCGCCAACGAGCGTGGCCGCTGGATCGCCATCGCGGTCGCCACCGTGGCCGTGATCGTGGTGCTCTGCCTGACCGGTGTCATCACCGCGCCTCGACTGGCCAACATCGTGATCGGCATCGCCGCGGTCGCCGCGGTCGCACTCTTCGCCGTCATCCTGCTGAGCCGCCAGGTCACCACCATCGAGCGGAGCCGGGTGTGGGCGATGGTTCCGCTCTTCATCGCCTCCGCCGTCTTCTGGTCGCTCTACCAGCAGCAGTTCACCGTGATGGTGGTCTACTCCGACCAGCGCCTGGACCGAGACATCTTCGGCTGGGAGATGCCGGTCTCCTGGGTCAACTCGATCAACCCGGTCTTCATCATCCTGCTCTCCGGGGTCTTCGCGGCGCTGTGGACCAAGCTCGGCTCCCGTCAGCCGTCGACGCCGGTGAAGTTCGCGATCGGCACGATCCTGATGGGCATCGCGTTCTGGGTGTTCCTGCTGATGCCGAGCGGTGAGCACACGGTGCCGCTGATCGGCCTCGCATTCATCCTGCTGCTCTTCACCGTCGCCGAGCTGCTGCTCTCACCGGTCGGTCTCTCGCTGGCCACCAAGCTCGCCCCCGCGCGTTTCCGCACCCAGATGATGGCGCTGTTCTTCCTCTCCGTCGCCCTCGGCACCGCGATGTCCGGCCGCCTGGCGGAGTTCTACGACGTGAGCGATGACAGCGGCTTCTTCTGGTGGGTCGGGCTCGCCTCCGTCGTCGTCGGCGTCGTGCTGCTCATCGGCAACCGGCCCATCCGCCGGCTGATGGCCGGCGTGCACTGAGTCTCTGCGGCGTACGCGTCCGAGGTGGCGCCCCGGGCGAACGAAATTCGTTCGCCCGGGGCAGATCATGACCCCGCGCGTACGCGTCCACGGTCTCGACCAGTGGGTCAGGCGTTCTTCCGGCGGCGGGTGAGGAAGGCCCCGACGCCCCCGATACCGGCGAGCAGCCCGCCGACGGCGAGGAGCGCTCCGTTCGGACCGCCCGTGTTCGGCAGGTTCCCGGCAAGACCGGCATCGATCCGGGTCGGGACCTCGGAGTCAGCCTTGGTGCCGGCGTCCTTGACGACCTTGGTGCTGGCGTCCTTGACGACCGCCGCGCACTTCTCCGACTTGTCGGTCTTGGTCTCGTAGACAGCTGGGACGACGACCGTGACCGAAGAGGCAGGCGAGTCCACCACGGTGACATCCGAAGCCGGGCTGTCCTCCACGGTGCGGGTGTCGACCAGGTCCCAACCCTCAGGCTCGTCGGCGGTCCAGGATGCGTCGGCCAGGTTCGTGGTCGACTCACCGTCGTTGACGAAGTAGAGCGTGGCGTCGGGGTCGGTGTAGGCCTCCTTGGTGATCACGGTCTGCTCGTACTGCTCGCCGATCTGGGACAGGTGCAGCGGGTTGTCCTCGCCGTCCTGACCGTCCTCATCGGCCGGGGTGCCGGACGTGGTGGTCCAGGCGGTGAAGTGGTCCCACTGCCACGGGCCGAAGACGGCAGGAGTGGCCTCTTCGACCACGATGGTCTCGGTCCAGGCTTCCGTGTCGACGACGGTCTCGGTCCAGGCTTCTTGGTCCACGATGGTCTCGGTCCAGGCCTCTTTGTCGACGATCGTCTCGGTCCAGGCTTCCTTGTCCACGACGGTCTCGGTCCAGGCTTCTTGGTCCACGATGGTCTCGGTCCAGGCTTCCTTGTCCACGACCGTCTCGTCCCACGCCTCCTCGTCCACGACGGTGACGGTCTCGGTCAGGTCGCCCCCGGCGAAGCGGACCCAGCCCTTGTCGCCGTGCTCGTCCTCGCCGTTCCAGTCAGGCGTGGTCAGGTAGCGGACCTTGCCGGTCGTCTTCTGCCTGTAGGCGTAGCCACCGTCCTTGACGCGAGTCTCCTCATGGGTGACCGCCTCGTGGTGGACAACGTGCGTCTCGGCCGGGTGCACGACCGTGTGGGTCTCTGCCGGATGCTCGACCGTGTGGGTCTGAGCCGGGTGCTCGACCGTGTGGGTCTCGGCCGGGTGCACGACCGTGTGGGTCTCAGCCGGGTGCTCGACCGTGTGGGTCTGAGCCGGGTGCTCGATGGTGTCGGTCACCGCGTCGGTGCCGGGCGTGTAGGTCCGGGTGTAGACCGAGTTGCGGAACTGGGCCTCGGTGACAGCCTCGTGGCTCTCACCCCTGACCACCTTCGAGAAGCGGGACTCCTCGTGAGAAAGTGCGTCGGTGTGCTCCACGTGCGTGACCGCAGGCGTGACCTCGGTGGTCGTCTTCTCGTCGGCGACCTTGACCTGAGAGGTCACGGTGGTCGTCTTGCAGTCCTGCGCGGCCTGAGCCCCAGGGGCTGCCACGACCGTGGCGACCCCGGCAACGGCTACCGCCGCGAGGCCGATCTTCGTGGAGCTGTGCATGTTCATGGGTTGGTTCCTCCATGGGTTGTCGTGGTCTGTGCCTGTGGTGAGCAGGCAGGGCTGAGGTGCCCGAGACCGGCTGGGCGGACAGGGATTTCTGTCGCGGTCGGTCTGGGCTGATCTCGGGTGGATCGTGGGGACCTCTTGAAACCGAGGAGCAAGTGCGGCGCGTGGGCCGCCTCGGCGAGGCCTGTGAGAGGAGGATCTCCCGGCGCTGTCCCAGCGGGTTGCGGGACTTTCGTCACCTACTCAATATTGGGGTAGACAGGACTTTCTACCCTCGTGCGTTGCCCGATCGGCCGGGGATTTGGTCGGTGGTATCCGCCGTTGCCGATGGGACGCCGGACGGCAGGACCCCATTGGTCTGTGTCGGCGACTCTCGTAAAAAGAGAAGTCGGTCGGGCCCATTTCGTCGGTAGCATCGTAAAGGTGACCGTCGCATCGAGCTGGAGACATCGGGCGCTTCGGCTGCTCGGCGAGGTTGTTCGGTTCATGGTGGTGGGCGGCCTGGCGACCGTGGTGTCGTTCGTGGGTTTCAACGCGCTGGCGCACGGCCTGCTCCTCGGCACGGCTCCGCTGCGGAGCGCTCCGATCGTCGCGTATGTGGTGGCCAACATCGTCGCCGGAGTCGTGGCGTACGTCGGGACGCGGCTGTGGGCGTTCCGGGATCGTGACGCTCCTGATCAGGTGACCGGTGTGGTCAGGTTCTTCGTCCTGGGTGCGCTCACGATGGCCATTCCGGTCGTGTGCCTGTGGATCAGCCGCTACGTCCTGGGGCTGTCCAGCCCGCTCGCGGACAACGTCTCGGCCAACGTGATCGGGCTGGGGATCAGCACCGCGACGCGTTTCTGGGTGTTCCGGCGCTTCGTGTTCAACCAGCCCGTGGTTCGCGAGCCGTCCAGGCCTGCGGCATGAGAACCCGAGAAGGCAGGTGCTCCGGTGGCACGCGGTGACCACATCTACGCCCGCCGGGGTCGCTACTACACCCACCACGCCATAGACGCCGGTGACGGGACCGTCATCCACTACACGGGCACGGCGGCCACCGGTCGGCGTGTGGAGCGGACATCGCTCGAGTCCTTCGCCTGCGGCGGGCCCGTGTACGTCCGCACCTACCGCGGCCGACTACCGACCGAGGAGATCATCCGACGTGCGGAGTCTCGTCTCGGAATGCGCGGCTACCACCTGATCCGGAACAACTGCGAGCACTTCGCGACGTGGGCCTCGACCGGCTCGGCCGCAAGCCGACAGGTGCGCAGCTGGGCCGTGGCGGGGCCCGGGGCAGCCGCCTCGCTCGCCGTCGCCCAGGCTGCCGGGATCCACCTGATCGTCCTCGGAACCGTGAGCATGTGCGTCTATGCCCTGCGGGGCCTGCTGCACCGTCGCAGCGGGCCCCGGGCCCTGGTTCCGCTCGACATCGACGCCGACGCCGGCTGAGATGCGCTGCGGGGCCTCACCAGTTGTAGTCGAGGAACTTCCCGTCGAAGGTGACCACGACCCGGTCCCCGCCGGGGTCGGAACGACGAACGATGTCGACCTTGAAGTTGATCGCGCTCATGATGCCGTCGCCGAATTCCTCGTGGATCAGCTCCTTGAGCGCCGGGCGTGGACGGCCAGGGCCTCGTGGAACCTGTAGATCGCGGACGCCTGGTCCACCCGCGCCGTCGGCACCGCCGGGCCCGGCTGCTCTCCTTCGCCCACGCCGCCCACGTCTCCGGGTTAGCGCTCGACGAGGTCGAGGAGGTCGAGGAGGTCGACCTCACCACGTGCGACGCGCTCCGGGCGGCGGTGGGCCAGCGGGTGCGCGAGCGGTTCCGGGACCCGGAGTTCACCGCGGCCGCCCTCGCCGCAGAGCTCCACCTGTCCGTACGTTCGGTCCAGGCGCTGCTGGCCGAGGACGGTCGATCGCCGGCGGCCGAGATCCGCCGCGCCCGCCTCGAGTTCGCCGGCACACTGCTCGCCCGCGGCGCCGCTGTCTCCGATGCCTGCCGAGCGAGCGGCTTCAGCGAGCTCGGCACCTTCGGCCGTGCCTTCCGCCGCCAGTACGGCCAGGCGCCGAGCTCCTGGGCGCGAGCCGCAGGGTAGCCACGGCAGGCAGCGTCAGAGACCGACCCGCAACAGCTGACGGAGTCGGCGTCTGGTCTGTGACATCGCGCCATCCTGGTGATTCAGAAGATATGGACGGAACGTACATATTGTGATTATATGGACGAAGAGTTCACATCTAGTCCAGGAGGATCCATGTCCACCACATCCCGCACCGCCTTCGTCACCGGTGGATCCGGCGGCATCGGCAGCGCCGTCGTCGAACGGCTCGTCGCCGACGGCTTCGCTGTCGCCGTCCACTACGCCGGCAACCCGGCCCGGGCCGAGCAGCTCGTCGCCGACATCCGCGAGCAAGGAGGCCGGGCGATCGCCGTCGGCGGCGACGTCGCCGACGAGGTCGCGATGGCCGCCGCGTTCGACGCGATCGAGGCAGAGCTCGGCGGTGTCGACGTCGTGGTCAACACGGCCGGCATCATGCTGCTCTCGCCGATCGCCACGCTCGACCTCGATGCCCTCGACCGCATGCACCGCACCAACATCCGCGGCACCTTCGTCGTCTCCCAGCTCGCCGCCAACCGGCTGCGTGCCGGCGGTGCGCTGATCAACTTCTCCACCAGCGTGACCCGCACCCAGTTCCCGACGTACGGCGCCTATGTCGCCTCCAAGGCCGCCGTCGAGGCGATGACGATGGTGCTGGCCCGCGAGCTGCACGGCAAGGACATCACCGTCAACGCCGTCGCCCCCGGCCCGACCGCCACGCCGCTGTTCCTCGACGGCAAGGACGAGCAGACCATCGACAACCTCGCCAAGGCCGCCCCGCTCGAGCGGCTCGGCACCCCGGCCGACATCGCCGAGACCGTCGCCTTCCTCGCCGGTCCGGCGCGCTGGGTCAACGGCCAGGTGCTGTTCGTGAACGGAGGCCTCGCATGAGTGCCCGGGTCGTCCTCATCACGGGCGCGTCCAGCGGCTTCGGAGCGCTCACCGCGCGCGCCCTCGCCGACCTCGGCGACACGGTCGTGTACGCCGGGATGCGCGAGACCGCCGGCCGCAACGCCCCGCAGGTCGAGGCCGCGCAGACCTACGCCACCGAGCACAGCGTCGACCTGCGCGCGACCGAGCTCGATGTCAACGACCAGGCGTCCGTCGACGACGCCGTACGCCGCATCCTCGACGAGCACGGCCGCATCGACGTCCTGGTCCACAACGCCGGCCACATGGTCGTCGGCCCGGCCGAGGCGTTCACGCCGGAGCAGCTCGCCGAGCTGTACGACGTGAACGTCCTCTCCACCCAACGACTCAACCGGGCGGCGCTGCCGAGCATGCGCGAGCAGGGCGCCGGCCTGGTCCTGTGGGTCGGCAGCTCCAGCGTGAAGGGCGGCACCCCGCCCTACCTCGCGCCCTACTTCGCCGCCAAGGCCGGCATGGACGCGCTCGCGGTCTCCTATGCCGCCGAGCTGGCGCGCTGGGGCGTGGAGACCACGATCGTGGTGCCGGGCGCCTTCACCAGCGGCACCAACCACTTCGCCCATGCCGGGCACCCCGCCGACACCGCGGTCGTCGACGCCTACGAGACCAGGTATGCCGGTCTGATGGACCAGGTGGGCGCCGAGCTGGCAGCGCTCTTCCCTGAAGGCGCTCATGCCGGTCTGGTCTCCGAGGAGATCGCGCGCATCGTCGCGCTGCCCGCCGGCGAGCGGCCCTTCCGGGTGCACGTCGACCCGGCGGACGACGGCTCGGAGGAGGTCTCCGCGGTCGCCGACCGGGTCCGCGGAGAGTTTCTCGGCCGGGTCGGTCTGACGGACCTGCTCACGGTCGCGAGATGATGGGCGCGGAGGTGTGGAGAATGGCCGAAGGGACGCAGTCGTGAAGGACTCCGAGGCGTTGCCGGAGCGTCCGGGCAGAGGCCGCCGCCCGGCGGGGGAGGTCCGTGCCGGCGTCCTGCAGACGGTCGGTGAGGTCCTCCTCTCCGAGGGGAGTGCGGCGCTGACCTTCGAGCGGGTCGCCCGGCTCTCGGGCGCCAGCAAGACGACCCTCTACAAGTGGTGGCCCTCCATCGGGGCGCTGGCGCTCGATGGCTACTTCCACGCCGTCGAGGACACCCTGGCGTTCCCCGACACCGGGGACGTACGCACCGACCTGGTCGACCAGCTGCGGGCCTTCGCGACCGTGATGACGACGACCCCGGCGGGCCGGGTGCTGGCGCAGCTGATCGGGCAGGCGCAGACCGACCCCGAGCTCGCCGTCGCCTACCGCGAGCGCTACTCCGCGGAGCGCCGGCGGCTCGCCGTCGAGCGGATCGACATCGCCAAGAAGGCCGGCCAGGTCCGGGCCGAGATCGACTCCCAGGTGCTGGTCGACCAGCTCTGGGGTGCGGTCTACCACCGCCTCCTCATCCCCGACGAGCCGGTCACGGACGCCTTCGTCGTCGCCCTCGTCGACAACGTGCTGGACGGCGTCTCGCCGCGGTAGGCCCTTTCCGTCCCGATCCCATCATTAGGCTAGGCTTACCTCGCCTTGGGTTGTCGGGCGTGCCGTGGGAGTGCTCCACCGCACGGCCCCTTCGTGAAGAGAGTTCCTGCATGCGTCGCACCACCGTTCTCGCCACCGGCGTTCTCCTCGCCGTGACCGTTCTCGCCGGGTGCGGGGCGGAGGAGACCTCGGAGGGCGGCGGCAACCAGTCCAACGTCGCGACCGGGCAGGAGGGCTTCGACGACGTCCGCGAGATGGCGGCGAAGCTGGGCACCGACGCGAAGCCGGGGGAGTTCCCGCGGGCCGTACGCAACATGGTGACCAACGAGAAGGTCGGGGAGACCGAGATCCCGGCCAAGCCCGAGCGGGTGATCGTGCTCGACACCGGCGAGCTCGACAACATGATCTCCCTGGGCATCGAGCCGGTCGGCATCGCCCACCCCGCCGACACCTCGATCGCGCCGGACTACCTCGAGGTCGGTGACGCCGTCGACCTCGGTGCCTACGACGCCCTCGACCTCGAGCAGATCAAGAACCTCGAGCCCGACCTGATCCTGGGGACCTCCCTGCGGATCGACGACGACGGGCTCAAGAAGCAGCTCCAGGACATCGCCCCGACCGTGCTCGCGCCCCGCCCGGGCGTGCTGTGGAAGGAGAACTTCCTCCTCAACGCCGCCGCGGTCGGCGAGGAGACGCGCGCCGAGGAGCTCATGACCGCCTACGAGAAGCGCGCCACCGCCGTCGGCGAGCAGGTCGTCGCCGCCAACGACGAGGTCGCGCCCACCGTGTCGATGCTGCGGTTCATGGCCGGTCGGATCCGGCTCTACGGCAACGACTCCTTCATCGGCACGATCCTCGCCGACGCTGGCCTGCCCCGCCCGAAGACCGAGGACATCGACGAGCTCGCCGTCGAGATCTCCTCGGAGGAGATCACCCGCGCTGAGGGCGAGTGGCTCCTGTGGGGCACCTACGGCGACCCGAGGGCGACCGAGCAGGCCGCCGTCGTCGACGGCCCGCTGTGGGGCGAGGTGCCGGCGGTCGCCGACGGCGGCGTAGTCAAGGAGATCGACGACGAGACGTGGTACCTCGGGCTGGGTGTCGAGGGCGCGGACCTCGTGCTCGACGACCTGGAGGCCATCGCCGCCGACCTCTCGTGAGCGGAGTGCGGACCGCGCCGGTGCGAACGGCACCGGCGCGGCGTACGCCGTTCGGAGTGGCGCTCGCGGCCGCCCTGGTGCTGCTCGTCGTCGCGCTGCTGCTGAGCCTGCTGGTCGGGACCCGGGTGCTCAGCCTGCCCGAGACGTTCGCCGGACTGACCGGGACCGACCGGGTCGCCTCGGCCGTGATCTGGGAGCTCCGCCTGCCACGTACGCTCCTCGGGCTGCTGGTCGGCGCGGCGCTGGGCAGCGCCGGCGTGCTGGCCCAGGCGGTGACGCGGAACCCGCTCGCCGACCCGGGCCTGCTGGGCATCTCCTCGGGCGCCGCGGTCGCGATCGTCGTGGGTGGCGCGCTCTTCGGCATCGGCGGGGGAGTGCCCCAGGTGCTGGTCGCGATCCTGGGTGCCGCGGCGGCGACCGTCGCGGTGTACGCCTTCGCGCAGCGCTCCCCGGAGGGGCTGACCCCGGTCAACATGACCCTGGCCGGGATGGCGATCACCGCCTGCCTGGGTGCGGTCGTCTCCACGATCGTGCTGCTCGACGCCTCGACGATGGACCAGTACCGGTTCTGGGTCGTCGGCGCGCTCGGCAACCGGGACGCCGACGTGCTCGTCCCCGCCGCCGTCGTCATCCTGGCCGGTGTGGGCGTCGCGCTGGTCGTGTCCGGGTCGCTGAACGCTCTCGCCCTGGGCGATGACACCGCCGCCGGCCTCGGCGTCCACGTGCAGCGCACCCGCGCGCTCGGCGGCGTGGCCGTCGTACTGCTCTCCGGGACCGCCGTGGCCCTCTCCGGTCCCATCGTGTTCGTCGGCCTCATCGTTCCCCACGCCGCCCGGCTGCTGGTCGGCTCCGACGTACGCCGCGCACTCGCGATGTCCGCCCTGCTCGGACCGCTGCTGCTCCTGACCGCCGACGTCATCGGCCGGGTGATCGCGCGACCCTCCGAGGTCCAGGTCGGGGTCGTGACCGCGATCCTGGGCACGCCCCTGTTCGTCTGGCTGACCCGCCGGGCTCGGACCGAGGGAGGTGGCACATGAGCGCGACGACCCTCGCCGGGCTGCTGCCCCGGGTGCGACCGCGCCGGCGGGTGGTGGTCACGACCGTGACCACGGCGATCCTGCTCGTCCTGCTCACCGCGCTCGCACTGAGCCTGGGCGATGAGAACACCTCCCCGTCGGCCCTGTGGCAGGCGCTGGGCGGCAGCGGTCCGGAGAACACCGTCTACGCCGTACGCGAGGTCCGGCTGCCCCGGGTCGTGCTCGCGCTCGTGGTCGGTGTGGCATTCGGGATCGCGGGTGGGCTGAGCCAGGGCGTACTGCGCAATCCGCTGGCCAGTCCCGACGTCCTCGGCATCGCCGCCGGCGCCTCGGTCGGCGTGGTCGCGGTGATCGCCGCCGGTGCGCTGGGCGGTGCGATCGGGGCGGTCCCGATCCCGCTCGCCGCCCTGGTCGGCGGCCTCGCCGCGGCGGCGCTGATCGCGCTGCTCGCCGCCGACGGATCGCTCCGCGGCAGGCGGGTGCTGCTCGTCGGGATCGCGATGTCCACCGCTCTGACCGGCGTGACCCAGTACCTCCTCACCCGGATCGACGTCTACGACGCGCAGCGCTCCGCGGTGTGGCTGACCGGCAGCCTCAACGCCCGCGGCTGGGACGAGGCCGCCCCGGTCGCGGCCGGGCTGCTGGTCCTGGTTCCGGTCGTGCTCGTGCTGGCGCACAGCAACCGGGCGCTGATCTTCGACGAGGACCTGGTGACCGCGTGGGGCGTACGCGGGAACCGGGTCCGGGTGACGCTGCTCGTGGTCTCGGTGTGCCTGGCCGCCCTGGCGACCTCCGCCGCCGGTCCGGTCGCCTTCGTCGCGCTCGTCTCCGGCCAGGTCGCCCGCAGGGTCGCCCGGGTCCCGGACATCCCGCCCCTGCTCGCCGGCCTGACCGGCGCCCTGATCGTCCTCGGCGCCGACACAGTGGCACGCACCGCGCTCCCGGTGCAGCTGCCCGTCGGCGTCCTCACCGCGCTGGTCGGCGCACCGTACCTCCTCTATCTCCTCCAGCGGCGCCGAACGAACGGAGTCCCATCGTGAGCGCATCCGCACTCGAGTCCCGTCTGCGGGCGGAACAGGTCAGTCTCGCCTACGGCGACCGGCAGGTGGTGAGCGAGCTCTCCCTCGCCGTGCCGGCCGGCAAGGTCACCGTGATCGTCGGCGCGAACGCCTCCGGCAAGTCGACCGTCCTGCGGGCCCTCTCGAGGCTGCTGCGGCCGACCGAGGGCGTGGTCCTGCTCGACGGGAAGTCGATCACCTCCCAGCCCTCGCGCGACGTCGCCCGCGCCCTCGGCCTGCTCCCGCAGTCGCCGGTCGCGCCCGAGGGCATCACGGTCCGGGACCTAGTCGCCCGCGGCCGCCACCCGCACCAGTCCTGGTGGCGGCAGTGGGGCGAGAGCGACGGCCTAGCCGTCGACGAGGCGCTGCGCGCGACCGGCATGCTCGAGCTCGCCGACCGTGACGTCGACCAGCTCTCCGGCGGGCAGCGGCAACGCGCCTGGATCGCGATGGCCGTGGCCCAGGAGACCGACCTGCTGCTGCTCGACGAGCCGACGACGTACCTCGACATCGCGCATCAGCTCGACGTCCTCGAGCTCGTCGCCGATCTCAACCGCGAGCACGGACGCACCATCGTGATGGTGCTCCACGACCTCAACCTCGCCTGCCGGTACGCCGACCACATCGTCGCGATGCGATCGGGTCGTCTTCTGGTCGAAGGTCCGCCCGCGGAGGTGGTCACCGCCGACCTGCTCCGCGACGTCTTCAACGTCGAGGGTGTGATCGTGACCGACGAGGCGACCGGGGCGCCCGTCGTGCTGCCGCACCGCACGATCGCGGGCTGACCTCCGGACCTGCGGTGGTCAGCCCGCGTGTGCGCGGGACTCGGCGATGAGCTCGCCGAAGTAGCGCTCGACCGCGGGCAGGATCAGGGAACCGCGGTGCGCGACGCCGGGGACCGTGTCGAAACGTACGTCGATGCCGTGCTCGGCGAAGTTGCGCTGGAGGGTCTGCAGCCGCTCGATCCGGGTGGATCCGGCCTTCTCGGCGCCGTCCATCCAGTTCGACTCGCCGCGGTTGTTGATCTCCCAGGTGTCGGTGTCCTCGTCCCCGACGACCATCTGGATCGGAACCCGGCGGATGGCGTCGATGTCGACGTCGATGCCGAAGCGCTCACGCATGCCCTGCGTGCCGAGCCACCACGGCAGGCTGTCGTCGAGCTGCGTGATCCGACCGGGCGCGCCGATCGACACGCCGGCCAGCCGGTCCGGGTGCAGGTAGAGGAACCGGTGCACGAACTGGCCGCCGCCGGAGAACCCGTGGAGGTAGAACCGGTCGGCCGCGATCGGATAGCGCGCCGCCACCTCGTCGACGATGGCGAGCAGGGCGTGGTCGAACCGGATCCCGCGGTACTCGATGAACTTGAAGTTGTGGAAGTCGTCGGGGTCGATGATCCCGGCCGGGAAGAGCGGGGCCAGCACGATCGCCCGGTTGGCGTCGGCGAAACCGCGCAGCGCGTCCCGGTAGCGCTCCGCGGTGCGGGCGGTGCCGTGCTGGGCGACGACGAGCGGGAACGGGGCCTCGGTCTCGTCGAGGTCGCGGGGGACGTAGAGGCAGTAGAGCAGCCGCTGGTCGTACTGGGAGGCGAAGAACGGCGTGCCGCCGCGGAGGTAGAACGCTGAGGTCGACTTGCTCTGCTGGGTGTCCGTCACGGGTGCTCTTCCTAGGCAGGGGATGATGAAGCAGACAATACATCACCGCCCATGTTCGTAACAGACGTTCCATCGCTGCCTGCGATCGCAGCATTGACCAGCTCTGCCAGGAACGGCGTAAGGGCGTCGTAGGAGACTGACGTCAGATGGACGCCGTCGGGCTCGAGGGTCCCGTCGGGTGTGCCGCAGAGCAGGTCGCCCGTCTCCAGGCAGGCCGAGGCGCCGACCAGGTCGCGCAGGGAGTCGCGGTAGCGGTCGAGCACCTCGTTGGTCCGGGTGCCGAGGCCGGGGCGTTCCTGCTCGACCACCGGGGGCGGCAGGAACCCGACGATCCGGGACCCCTCGAAGTGCTCGAGAACGGTCCGTACGTTCGCCTCGAACCGGTCCTGTGGCACCAGCTTCCAGGGAGCGCAGTCGTTCATGCCGAGCGAGAGCACGAGTACGTCCGGCCGCAGCCGCGCGGTGACCGAGGCCCGCCTGGCGCAGTCGTCGCTGGTCCATCCGCCCGCTGCGCAGTTGTGCACCGTCGCCCGGTCGAGCCGCTTCTCGAGCGCGTCGATGCGCGGCTTGGTGAAGCGGGCCAGCATGCTGTCGCCGTAGAGCACCACTGATCGCATCTCAGAACCCCAGCTGCTGGCGGATGGTCGTGAGGGTGTGGGACGTCTGCACGGCGTGCTCGATGTCGAAGGCCGCCACGCCCTGGACGAGGGCGTCCGCCACGGCCATGGTGCTCAACGTCTCCGCGGTCATCCCGGTCGGTGTGTTGGGTGCGTGGATGGTCACGGTGACGACGTCCTCCAGTCGCTCGAGCAGCTCGTCGGTGACCAGGACCGAGCTGGCTCCGACGGCACGCACGCGGTCGAGCAGCACCTGGGTGTCGCGGGGGAGTCGCCCCGGGGCGAAGAGCACCAGCACGTCCCCGCGCTCGATCGAGAGCATCTCGTCGGCCAGCTGGAAGCCCGAACCGCGGATAGGGCGCGAGGAGCGGCCCACACGGCGCAGCTTGAGGGCGAGCTGCTCGGCGACGACCGACGAGGCGCCGAACCCGAAGGTCGCGACCTGACGAGCGCCGTGGATCAGCTCGACCGCGGCGGCGTACGCCTCGGGGGAGTGGTAGTGGCGCAGCAGGTCGATCCGCTCGATCGCCTCGGTGGTGACGCGCTCCCAGACGTTCTCGAGGTTGCCGCCCGTCGCCTCGATCCGGCGGCGCGCGCGCACGTCGGGCGCGGTCGAGGAGGTGAACGGACCGGCCACCCCGCCCTTGAGCTCGGCCAGGCCGGCGTACCCGAGTGCCTGCAGGGTGCGGACGACGGTCGCGTTGCTCGTCCGGGTGGTGCTGCCGAGCTCGGCGGCCGACATGAAGAGCAGCTGCTCGGGCGTGATCTCCGCGAGCACGCGACACACGTTCTGAGCGGCGGGTGCGAAGTCGTCCCAGTGCTCCCGGATCCGTGAACGGAGCTCAACAATCGCCGGATTTGTTGAAGCATCTGTTACAGAAACCACATTGTGTGTATCGTCTCGCCCAGTCATGAATCAAACGATACAGGATTGGCGCTCCCTGTAATGGGGGCGCGCAGAGTCAGGAGTATGGAGATGCCGACCCCCCGGGTCATCGAACTCTCGGGCGATTCCCCGTTCGAGCGAGGAGTCCAGTACGGCGCCGCGGCCGCGGATCTGATCGCCGACGGGATCGCCTACTACCGCCAGGCGTTCCAGCGCCAGGCGCGGCTCAGCTGGGAGGAGGCGCTGCGCTACGTACGTCAGTGGGAGCCCCTCATCCAGCGGGACTTCCCCGACCTCCTGGAGGACATGCGTGGGATCGCCAGGGGAGCAGAGGTGCGTTTCGAGGAGATCCTGGCGCTGAACTGCCGCGGCGAGCTCATCTACGACAACTGGAACCGTGCCCAGGATCCCGCGAGCCACACCCGAGAGGAGACCGACGGCTGCACCTCGTTCTCCCTCACCGACGAGGGTGCCGGTGACGGCCACGTCTACGCCGGTCAGAACTGGGACTGGCGCCACGCCGTCCGTGGCACCGTCGTCGTGCTGCGGATCGTGCAGCCACCCAAACCGACCCTCATCATGCAGGTCGAGGCCGGCCAGATCGGGAGGCACGGGGCCAGCTCCGCGGGGATCGCGCTCAACGCCAACGGTCTGGGCGGCCGGTTCGACCAGCGCGTCGGCGTACCCCAGACCGTCGTTCGGCGGGCGGTGCTCGACTCGCCCACCATCTCCAAGGCCCTCGACGTGCTCGTCCACACCCAGGCGCACATCGCCAGCAACGCACTGCTCACCGACCGCTCCGGCTTCACCGTCGACCTGGAGACCACGCCGGGCGCCTACGGCTGGGAGTACGCCCGCGACGGCGCGATCGTGCACGGGAACCACTACCAGGCCTTCGTGCCCCCACAGCTCGCCGATCACCATCGGCCCTTCTCGTCCGACTCGCTGCTGCGTGTGCCACAAGCGCGCGCCGGCCTCCGAGCGGCAGCGACGGCGGAGAAGTCCGTCGACGTGCGCACCGCGATCCGTTCGGCCATGTCCGATCACCTCGGCCGTCCCGACTCGCTCTGCGCGCACCCCGATCAGCAGCTGGATCCCCTCGACCGGTGGTCGACGATCCTCTCGAGCTGCGTCGACCTCACCACAGGCGACTACTACATCGCCGGCGGAACGCCGTGCGAGAACCCGTACGAACTCATCCCTTTCAACCTCTACGCCTAGGACACACCATGACCCCCAAGACTCTTCGGAAGAGCTCGCTCACCGCGACCGCGGTGGTGGTCGCTCTCTCGGCGGCCGCCTGCGGCGGATCCTCCGGCGGCGCCGGCAACGCCGAGGCCACCAAGGAGAAGATCGCCTTCGCCAACACCACCCCGGCCGCCGACGGGCAGCTCGAGTCGGCCACCTGGATGATGCCCAAGGAGCCGCCGTCGCTCGATCTCGACGCCGACGCCGCCACGTCGCAGAGCGACCTGATCATGTCCAACGTCTGCGAGCGGCTCATGCAGCTCCAGCCCGGCCTCGACGTACAGCCGCACCTCGCGACCGACTACGAGTGGCGCTCCGACACCGAGCTCGTCTTCACCCTGCGCGACGACGTCGTGTTCCACGACGGCTCGCCGATGACCGCCGACGACGTCGTGTGGAGCATGCGCCGCCACATGGCCGACGACGCGGCCGAGTCGGACGAGTTCGGCAACGTCCGCTCGGTCGAGAAGACGGGCGCCGCCGAGGTCACCTTCACGATGACCCAGTCCGACGCGGTCTTCGTCCAGGCGCTGGCCGGCGACGCCGGCGTGGTGCTCTCCCGCAAGCTCGTGGAGGCGCAGGGCGCCGACTACGGGACCACGAAGGGCACCGACGCCTGCTCCGGTCCGTTCGCGCTGAGCAGCTGGGAGTCGGGCAAGCAGGTCGTCCTCACCAAGGCCGACGACTACTGGAACGGCGAGCGGGCGGCCAAGACCGACCAGATCACCTTCCGCTGGGCCAGCGACGACGCGATCGTCAACTCGCTGGTCACCGGCGACGCCACCGGCACCTACCTGGAGAACCTCTCGGCCGCCAGCCGCCTGGTGCAGGACGAGAACATCACCGTGGCCCAAGGTGAGGACACCCGGGTGTGGAGCATGATGGTGACCGAGCGAGGCGGGCTCGCCGACGTACGCCTGCGGCACGCCCTCTCGCTCGCCTTCGACCGCCAGGGCGCCAACCAGGCCGGCCTCTCCGGCCTCGGCCAGCCGTGGAAGGAGCCGGTCGGCTCCGGCGCGTGGAGCTACGAGAAGAAGACCTTCGAGGCGGCGTACGACGCGCTCGAGTGGTCGCCCACGGAGCTGTCGGAGAAGAACATCCAGCAGGCCAAGGAGCTCGTCGAGGAGGTCGGCTCCACCACCCCGATCGTGGTGGCCACCGACGGCTCGCCCACTCGTAGCGCACTCGCCGAGGCGGCGGTGAGCGCTGCCAAGTCGATCGGTCTGCAGGCCAGCATCGTGCGGATCCCGACCGCGCAGTACAGCGACTACTACAGCGACCCCGCCCTGCGGGAGCGCGCCGACCTGTTCGCCGACGACTACTTCGTCTCCAAGTACGACCCGGTGGGCTTCTACAAGAACGGTGCCTCGGACTCCGAGGTCCAGTGGCTGCTGAAGGACAAGGAGTACGACGCGCTGGTGGGTCAGGCGCGTGCGTCGACCGACGAGGGTGAGCGGGCCGAGATCGCGATCCAGCTCTCTCAGCGCTGGGCGGAGACGATGCCCTGGATCAGCGCCTTCTCGAGCCCGGCGACGGTCGCGTTCTCCGCGGACGTCACCGGTGTCCCGGCCTCCGGCTCCTTCCGCTACTACCCCTGGGCCGCGGACCTCGGCTCGAAGGGGAACTGACCATGGTTGCCCTGCTACGACGGCTGGGGGTGATGCTCGTGACCCTGCTGGCCGCCTCGTTCGTGATCTTCGGCAGCCTCTATGCCGCCCCCGGTGACCCGGTGACCTTCCTGATCGGCAACCCGGAGAACATCACGCCCGAGAAGATCGCCGCGGTGCGTGCCGAGTACCACCTCGACGATCCGTTCCTGTCCCAGTACCTGCACTGGCTGGGCGGTGTCCTGAACGGCGACCTCGGGACGTCCTTCGTCTACCAGCAGCCGGTCTTCGACCTGATGCGTACGAAGCTCCCGGTCACGATCACGCTGGTCCTGCTCGCCGCGGTGATGTTCATCGTGATCGGCGTCCTGCTCGGAGCGTTGTCCGCGCTCAAGCGGGGCACGAGCACCGACTCGATCATCACCGGCGCGACCACCTTCGCCACCTCGGTGCCCCACTTCGTGGTCGCTCTGGGCCTGATCGCGGTCTTCGGTGTCCAGCTCGAGTGGTTCCCGGTCACCGGTGACGGCGACGGGTTCGCCGACCGGCTCCACCACCTGACCCTGCCGGCGATCGCGCTCGCACTCGGCGCGCTCGCCGTGGTGAGCAGGGTGACCCGGCAGTCGATGATCGAGCAGCTCAAGGCCGAGCACGTCGAGGCCGCGACGAGCTACGGCCTGTCGTCACGGGTCATCGTGTGGCGACACGTGCTCCGCAACTCGGTGGGTCCGGTGCTGACCATGTGCGGTCTCCTGATCGCCGGCATGCTCGGCGGGACCGTGGTCATCGAGTCGGTCTTCGGCCTCAACGGCGTCGGTGGCCTGTTGGTGGACTCCATCAACGCGCACGACTTCCCGGTCGTCCAGGCCGTGATGCTCTACATGGTGCTGGCCTACATGCTCGTCACCACCGCGATCGACCTCGTCTACCCGCTCATCGACGCACGCATCACGGCCAGGAGCGATGCCGCATGACCACCGAAGCCATCACCACCCTCGGGCTCGACGACACGCGAGCACGCCGCCGCCGGCCCTGGATCTACTACCTGTGCCTGGTCGTGCTCGGCGTCGTGATCGCCGCGGCGGTCCTGGCGCCGTGGGTCACCCCCTACGACCCGGCCGAGACCGACTTCGGCGCGATCTGGGTCTCGCCAGGTGCCGAGCACTGGCTCGGTACCGACCAGCTCGGCCGGGACATCTTCTCCAGGATCGTCGATGGCGCGCGCGACACCCTGCTGGGTGCGCTCGCACTACTGGCCTTCGCCTCCGTCCTGGGGATCACGATCGGCATCACCGCGGCCTGGAAGCAGGGCTGGGTCGACACCGTGCTGGCTCGGGTCACCGACGTCATGTACGCCTTCCCCGGGCTGCTGTTCGTCGTCCTGATCATCGCCGTCTTCGACACCGGAGCGCTCACCTCGATCATCGGGATGGGTCTCGCCTTCGTCCCGACGATCGCGAAGTTCACCCGCTCCGTGGCGCTGAGCGAGATGGCCCGGCCCTACATCGACTCCTACCAGCTCCAAGGTGTCGGTGGCATCGCGCTCTGCGTGCGGTACCTGCTGCCGAACATGATGCCCACCCTGCTCGGCTACCTGGTCGTCATGTTCGGGGACGGGATGATGAGCCTCGCCGCGCTCAACTTCCTCGGATTCGGGTCCCAGCCCCCGAGCTCGGACTGGGGCCTGATGGTCTCGGAGGCACGCAACGGAGTCATCCAGGGCGTCTTCGGCCCCGCTCTCATCCCCGGGCTCGCCATCGCGCTCGTCGTCGTGGCGACCAACGTCGTGGGCGTCCGGCTTGCCGACCAACTCGCCGTCAGGAAGTGATCCCTGTGCTGCTGAACATCGAAGGTCTATCCCTCGCGGTCCCCACGGACCAGGGCCCACGACAGATCCTGGACGACGTCTCGCTGCATGTACGCAGCGGAGAGACGGTCGGCCTGGTCGGCGAGTCCGGCTCGGGCAAGTCCACCACCGCGCGCTCCGCGCTCGCGCTGACCCCGGACGGCGCGAGCACGACCGGCTCGGTGACGGTGGACGGCGTCGACGTGCTCTCGTGCGACCCGGGAAAGGTACGCGAGGTGCGGAAGGGCAAGGCGGCGATGATCTTCCAGGACCCGCGCTCCGCGATCAATCCGGTACGCCGCATCGGCGACTCCGCCACCGAACGCCTGGTCCGCGTCCACGGCGTGCCCAGGGCCGAGGCGACCGCCCGGCTCCTGGCGCTGTTCGAGGAGGTCGGTCTGCCGGACCCGCAACGCCTGCTGCGCCAGTATCCGCACCAGCTCAGCGGCGGCATGCTCCAGCGGGTCGCCATCGCGGCCGCGCTCAGCGTGGACCCGTCGTTGCTGCTGGCCGACGAGTCGACGAGCGCGCTCGACGTCACGACCCAGGCCGAGGTGCTGGCGCTGCTGCAGCGGCTGCGTCGCGAGCGCGGGCTCGGCGTCCTGTTCATCACCCACGACCTGCTGCTCGCGGCGGCGTACTGCGACCGGGTCTACGTCATGCGGGACGGCCGGGTGGTCGACGAGCAGCCGGGCGCGTCCATCTTCGTGGACCCGGCCGAGGAGTACACCCGCTCGCTCGCCGAGGCCACCCCGCGCCTGCCCGAGCGCGCGCCCCGAGAACGACCCGAAGAGCTGGCGACAGGAGCATCGAAATGACGGCGACGTTGGCCGTGGACGGCCTGACGAAGACGTACTCCACCGGCAAGGGGCGACCGGTGGTCACCGCCGCCCAGGACATCGCCTTCGAGCTGGGGCACGGTGAGTCGCTGGGCGTGGTCGGGGAGTCCGGATCGGGGAAGACCACGGTGGCTCGGATGATCGTGGGCCTCACCACGCCGGACTCCGGCACCATCCGCGTCGCCGGCCGGGAACGTACCGGTCGGGTCCGGGGATCGCGTCGTCGCCTCGAGCGGGCGAAGGAGGTGCAGATGGTGTTCCAGGATCCCTACGGTTCCCTCGACCGCCGCCTCACCGTCCGGGCAGCGCTCGACGACGTCCTGCGGCGTCACCGGCCCGAGGAGTCGAGGCAGGACCGGACGACGCGGGTCTCCGACCTGCTCGACTGCGTCGGGCTCAAGCCGATCCTGGCCGACTCGCATCCGCATCAGCTCAGTGGCGGACAGCGGCAGCGGGTGGCCATCGCCAAGGCGCTCGCGGTGGGGCCGTCCGTGCTCGTCCTCGACGAGGCGGTCTCCGCCCTGGACGTGTCGGTGCAGGCCCAGATCCTCGCGCTGCTCAACCAGATCCGGGCCGACACCGGGGTCAGCCTGCTCTTCGTCAGCCACGATCTCGCGGTCGTCTCCGAGGTGACCGACAAGGTCCTGGTGATGTACCGCGGGAAGGTCGTCGAGAGCGGCGCCACCCAGGACGTACTGCGCGATCCGCAGCATGCCTACACCGAGATGCTGCTCTCCTCCGCCCCCGGGCCGCAGTGGCGGCCGGAGCGGGTCGCACAGCTTCGGGCTGAGTTCGCGGGGAGCGAGCGATGAGCCCGTCACCATCACAGAACTACTGGAAGGAAGACATCCGTTGACCATGTTCGTCGGAGTCGCCGACATGGCGATGTGGATCCGGTCCCTGGGCGCGGAGCGCGTCATCGATGAGCTCTCCCGCACGATCGAGGAGGACTTCGGGCGCTGGCCCAGCTTCGACCTCGTGCCTCGGCTCGCCAGCCACACGCCGATCGGCGTGATCGAGCTGATGCCCACCAGCGACAAGGAGCTGTACGCCTTCAAGTACGTCAACGGTCACCCGTCCAACCCAGCGCGTGGGTTCCAGACGGTGACCGCGTTCGGCGCCCTGGCCGAGGTGGACAACGGCTACCCGGTGCTGGTGGCCGAGATGACCCTGCTCACCGCGCTGCGTACGGCGGCGACCTCCGCGCTCGCGTCCCGCCATCTCGCTCGCCCCGACTCGGCCCGGATGGCGCTCATCGGTGCGGGCAGCCAGGTGGAGTTCCAGGCGATGGGGCACCGTGCGGTCCTCGGCATCGAGGAGGTCTCGGTGTGGGACACCGATCCCGGTGCCGTCGCCAAGGCCGTACGCAACCTCGAGGCGCTCGGGTTCCGGGTCCGCGCGGCCGTGAGCGCTCAGGATGCGGTGGTGGGCAGCGACATCGTCACGACGTGCACCGCTGACAAGGCCTGCGCGACGGTCCTCTTCGACGAGTGGGTCACGCCGGGGATGCACATCAACGCCATCGGCGGCGACTGCCCCGGCAAGACCGAGCTCGACCCCCGGATCCTGCGGCGCGGGCCCGTCTTCGTGGAGCATCCGCCGCAGACCAGGATCGAGGGCGAGATCCAGCTGCAGGAGCCGGACTTCCCGGTGACCGAGCTGTGGCAGGTGATCACAGGGGCGGCGAGCGGCCGCACAGCGGCCGAGCAGGTGACGATCTTCGACTCCGTGGGGTTCGCGATCGAGGACTTCTCCGCCCTGCGCCACCTGCGCGAGAGCGCGAGGGAGACCGGGCACTTCACCGAGATCGACCTCGTCGCCGAGCCCGAGGACCCGAAGGACCTGTTCGGGCTGGTGGGCGCACCTGCGCCGGTGAGCTGAGCAGCAGCGTCGTCCGGTTATCCTGATTCGGCACTGAGACGGGGCCTGGCACGGGGTGGGAGTCCCCGGCCAGGCCCCGCTCGCATCCGCAGTTCATCTCCTAGAGGACAACCCGATGACTGAGGCCCAAGGCAGCCGCGAGGCCCGCGCCGCGCAGCTCAAGGAGCGCATCTACGTCACCTTCGCCGCCCTCGCGGTCGTCGTCTCGCTGCTGTCGCACGGCCATGTCGAGGCGCTCGATGCCATCGCGACGCTGGGCGTGACCGTGCTCGGCACGCTGTTCGCCGTCTTCACCGCCGACGTCATCTCGCACCTGCTCGTGCACGAGCGGATGCTCACCCGGGCAGAGTTCGGCCACGCCGCCGGCGTGAGCGCCAGCGCCCTCGGTGCGATCGTCCTGCCGATGCTGTTCCTCCTCGCCGCGCACTTCGGCGTGTGGACTCCGGAGCATGCCCTGCAGGCATCGACCGCGGCGCTCCTGTTCGCGCTCATCGGGTTCGGATGGATCGCCGCGCGCCGCATCAGGCTCCCGTGGTGGCAGCGACTCCTCACCCTCGGAGCCGAAGCGGTGCTCGGCCTCATCGTCATCGGCCTGCAGATCCTCGCCCACGGCGGATAGCGCCCACACCTGTCCAGGGTGCCTGGACAACGGACCGGGGGGGGGGGGGGGGGGGGGGGGGGCGGCGCCCGGCCCGGGGGGGGGGGGGGGGGGGGGGGGGGGGGGGCCCCGCGGGGGCCCCCGGGGGGGGGGGGGGCCGCCGCG